>JACROO010000020.1 GCA_016214355.1 Nitrospirota bacterium
GCACCTCCTCACAGTGCATCATAAAGACGGCAACCACCGGAACAATCCTCCTGACGGCTCCAACTGGGAGAATCTCTGCATCTATTGCCATGACGACGAGCACAGCAGAGGGCTGCTCGGAGATTATCTAGATAGGAAGGGAGGGGAAAAGAGTTGAGGAAGTATTCTAAAAAAAATTAAGTATGGAGTCCCCGGAATACGAATACGGAACTGGGGATTTAGGGAGTGTAGGAAAGTATATAGTAAAGAAGAGGAAGATAAAATGGGGATAAGATAAAGAGACTATCTGCAAGAAGAATTCTGGTAGGAGTGATAATGGGGGTATTTTCAATAATAGTGAGTTTAACGATAGGATTGACCTTATATTTTTACAATAGGTATGACAAGCTACCAATCGGGAGAGCAGTAAAAGAAAATAAGGTAGCAGAGGCTTTACTTGAGAATGAAATGATATGGAAAATAACCAAGGGGATAAAGGGGATATTTTATAAAAAACTAATATGTAAGGAGTGGAGTAGCATAGGATGGCAAGAGAAAGTAAACCGTTTAAGAGAGATAGACCGAAAGGGAATTGTTTTATTAAGGCTACCACCTGAGACGTATGTATTAAAGATTAATGAAGTATGTAACTGGGGAGGCAAAGGGGGGATGGACACAGCGAGTGTCCCTATTATTATAGAAGGGATAATACACAGCAAAAAAGAGGGGGGCGAATGACAACACTATGTTTATTTTGTGGTAAAGAACATGAGGTGAGGCTATCGGGTTAGGAATAAGTGTTCCTGCTAGGCGTATGGGCAGACAAATGAAGCTTCTGACTGCTATTTGTTTCCATTTGATGTTGGAGAGGCACAAGTTCATTTATAGAATGCAACCAATGTAAATATCGCCGATCTAATCTAGACATTATACCTAAAAGGAGATAATTGTTAAACATACTTTTTAAGATTCCAATATATTTTAGAGCCGAAAAAAATATTACGAAGATGAAAAAGAAAATTAAATAAAGAAAGAAAAAAACTTGAAGAATTCTATCGAAATCGTAAAGACATTATTGATAGACAGATACTACAGTCAAAATGGCCACCGTGGGAATTTAATGACATTATTGGATATATACAAATTTATGAACATAAAGGCCTCATTACAGTTCATGTGCTCCTAGAAATTGTAGATAGACGATTTTATTATTACCCTACGGGTCGAAAAAATAGAAAATATATATCCGGGAATCCTGAAGGAATTTTTTTAGATTTTGAGAAGAGATGCGAAACATTGCCAATTGCGGTAAATAGAAAAACAACAAAAGAATTAAGAGAAACATTATTAAATTTGCTTATTGAACTAAAAGAATTGAAACAAAAAGAGGGATATTATCTTTATATTGATCATACGGTCAGACTTTTAAAGTTCTTAGATATTAAAAAATTTATGAATGATCAGAAGAAATGCTGTGCATTATAGTTCTGTCATAGGAAAAATAAGGGACACAGAGACTGTCTAAAAACTCATAAAACAGTGTATCATGTCATGCTAAACTTGTTTCAGCATATAATAAAATCAATTAGCTATGAGACCCTGAAATAAATTCATGGTGACCAATTAATAGTTTTTAGATAGTCTCTGTGTCCCTTAAAGAAGTTTAACCATTTATAAGAAGGGAGATAATAAATTCTAATGTTAAAAATTGAAGGATATATTGTAGAAATTTTAAAACAAAATGGCGATATAGATATTTTATGGAAAAAGAAAAATAATAATGAAATGTTCATTATAAAATCAAAGCTTGATATGCCTTGGATGACTCCAGGGGTAAAACTCAACCGCAGATTGCGACGTGCAAATATTTATAAATATAATGCCGAAAGAGAAATCCAACCATATTGGATTTATATAGTAGTTTTTCCCAAAAACTATACTTTTACTACTTATACCATAAATCTTCCAATACCCAAAAAAAATCTCAACTCATATGATACTAAATCATTCCCTATCCATATTGGACCTAACTTTCAAACAACAGCTTTGCAGACCGATAGACATTTATGCCTTTATTATATAAATCCTAATGCAGCCCCAAAACATTCTGTTAAAACTCAAATGGATATTATTCCTATAAATAATAATTTTATTAAAAACTGGAATAATATTTATTTTCTGGAAAAAAAGAATCTTATCGATAAAATTATTGAAGAAGCCCTGAATGATGTTAACGACAATACAATACGAAAACAAAATTTAGATATACAGAATCAAAATAAGCTAATTTATTATTTTTCACATAGGGTATTCTTAAGGAAAATCAGGAAGCATCCATATATAAAAGTAACTACAAAAAAGGGAGGACATCAATATAAGGCTATAAACATTAAAACTAGACATACTACTGACATGCCTTATCACAGTAAAGAGATTAATCCAAAACTTGTTGAAAAAATCACAAATAAGTTGGGTATAAGCATATAAAACATGAAAGTAATCGTTAGGAAATTTAGAGACTTCTCGTATTTTTTGCCTCTTGCGAAACTTCTTCCTCATCTCCGGGCTTCAAATGTATATAAAAAGCCTGCAATCCTTGTAATGCCGATGACCTTCAAACTGCTTCAATGAAAGAAGATGCTTGATTGGCATTTGATGCTTTGGCACATTCAAGTATCCTGTTGTCAGTCTCATCCTGTAATAATGTTTAATATCAGGTTTGATTACTATTGCAACTCTGCTGATGTGTTTTAATGCTGATGTTATGTTCCTGTCATCCCAACTGGACCATTGCCCAGAAGTGGCAGGAATTTGATAATATTAGAATGCAGATGTTTTATAAAATCGCCGCTGACATTGTTGTCCTGCTGCATTTTTTATGGATAGTGTTCCTTATCTTCGGGGCAGTTATCGGCAAAAGATATAAATGGGTAAAAAATTTTCATATTGGAGGGATGACTTTTACCTTGATTATACAAATCTTCGGCTGGTACTGCCCTCTCACGCACTTTGAGTTCTGGTTAAGGCAAATGCATGACCCATCGCTTGCTTATTCAGGCTCATTCATAATTCATTATGTGGAAAAGGTGGTATATATTAACCTCTCAATGAGAACGATTTTTATTATGACTGTCGCCTTGCTGCTGATTAATGCATGGATTTACCTGCGCAAGCCTGAAAATAGACCCTGAATATCCCTTCCTGAAAATCAAGCGGAAATTCGTACACTTTATGACCTATGTCATACCTTCAAAATTATTTTGTGGCATAATATAAATTAAACTAAAAAGTGAAGGAGTAAGAACTAATAAATGTTTAAGGAAAGCTGCCCCGGAAGCAGGGAGATAAAACAGCCGAAGCCGGAAGACATAAGGTGCAGGCACTGCGGGAAAACTATTGAGATATGGAGTGATGAGGTAGAGGTAAAGTGCAAGCACTGCGGGAAAATAACCTCGCGGACGCTTGGACCTACCTGCCTTGAATGGTGCGCATTTGCTAAAGAGTGCGTGGGCGAGGAGAAATATAAAAGGCTGAAAATAGCTGAAACCTAAAGCTGTTTTATTCCTCTTTCCCTTGCAAAGTTCCTGATTACAAAAACTGCGCTGTGGAGTCTCTGGAGCCTAAGATTTCTTGTCCTGATAACATCAATTTCATTAAAATGAAATTTCTCTCCCCTGATCTGATTTTGCAGTTTTATAATCTGGTGATAAAGCCCTTTTAAGGATTCTGCATCAAGCGGCTTTAGTACCAGGGCATTTACAGTTGCATACCCGTCCGCAATATCATTCGCAAAGGCAAGAAGACTTTTACCTTTTATGCTGATCATTCCCCTGCCCTAAAAATAAAGTTTCCTTTATTTTATGCCAAGAATCCTTGACGCCCATATGCCTGCTTCATAAAGCAGTATAATCGGCACTGCCATCAGTATTTGATTAAACGCATCCGGGGTAGGTGTAAGAATCGCCGCAAGAACAAATGCTATCAGCACTGCATACTTTCTATTTTTTGCAAGTGTCCTTGTCGTAATAACCCCAATCTTTGTAAGAAATACTATTACTACAGGCAGTTCAAAAATTGCCCCGAAGGCAAGGATGAATTTCAAACAAAAATCTATATAATTGCCTACAGACAGCATTGGTTTAAGCATCTCTGTTTTGTATGTAATCAGGAAATTCATTGCAAACGGAAGGACTAACAAAAAACAAAATAATGCGCCAATCAGAAAAAGTGAGACCATGATAAACATAAGCGGGATGATGTATTTTTTTTCCTTTGGCATGAGCCCCGGGCCCATGAATCTCCAGACTTCAAATAAAATAACCGGAGAAGTCAGGACAATTCCGCCTACCCCGGCTACCTTCATGTGCATCCAGAACGCCTCTGCAGGTGCAAGGAATACGAGCTGTCTGTTGGAGTTCTTGAGCATTTCAAGGGAAATAAAGGGATATGTTATGGAGAGTTTTGTCGTACTGTTAAGTGGAAGTGTTAAGAGATAGAAGATATACTCGGAATAATAAAAGCAGAAGATAAAACCTGCAAATACTGCAACGAAGGATACAAGGAGCCTTTTCCTGAGTTCTCCGAGGTGTGCTGTAAGGGGCATCTTATCTATCATGATTCTGCTTTTCCTTGTCCGTGTCTTTCTTTTGTTCTGTTTTATCTGCTTCCTGAGCTGCACGGTATCCTTCGGATATATCCTTTTCTACGCGCTCTGCCTCATCCCCCGCCTCCGCAATAGAATCTTTTACTCCACTAATGGCGGTCTTTAACTCCCTTACAGCCTTGCCTAATGTCCTGCTGAGCTCGGGGATTTTCTTTGGTCCAAAGACAAGAAGTGCGACCACAAATATTACTATTAATTCCTGAAAACCGAGGTCAAGCATAATTAAAAAGCTCCATCTGCTCTGTCTTTTCTGATGGTGAAAAGACAGGGTATTTGTTGTCAAAGCATGCCGTGCAGTATTCCGACGGATTTGGAACAACCTTCAGGAGACCCTCAAGGCTTAAATATTTCAGGCTGTCCGCTGTTATGTATTTTCTTGTTTCTTCAATTTCGTGCGTTGCGGCTATAAGCTCTTTTCTTGTGGGGGTATCAATACCATAAAAGCATGGGCCTATTGTAGGCGGCGAGCTTATCCGGAGATGGACTTCTTTGGCACCTCCGCCTTCCTTTAACATCTTGATAATCTTTTTGCTCGTAGTGCCTCTTACAATTGAATCGTCTATAACCAGTATCTTTTTACCTTCAAGCAGCTTTCTTACAGGGTTTAATTTCAGCTTTACGCCGAAATGTCTTATCGCCTGCTGGGGCTCTATGAATGTACGCCCTACATAATGATTTCTTATGAGGCCGAATTCAAACGGTATCCTGCATTCCTCTGCATAGCCGATAGCGGCAGGCACACCTGAATCAGGCACAGGAATTACAAAATCAACTTCAACATGGCTTTCCCTGGCAAGCTGTTTGCCGAGTTCTTTCCTTATTGCATTTACATTAAGGTTCCCGAAAATATAGCTGTCGGGTCTTGAAAAGTATATAAACTCAAAAACACAGAAGGCATGCCTGGGTGCATTTAACGGCTTAAGAGAGGTAAGCCCGTCTTTATTTATAATTAACATTTCCCCGGGTTCTACATCCCGGATATATGTTGCACCTATGAGGTCAAAGGCACAGGTCTCTGATGCGACTACATAGGCACCATCATGTTTCCCGATGCTGAGGGGCCTGAACCCGTAAGGGTCCCTTACTGCAAAGAGCTCGCCCTCGGTCATTAACAGCAGGCTGAAGGCGCCATAGAGCTTTCCCAGTGCATCTATAAGCCGTTCATTAAGCCTGCCTGATTTTGAACTTGCAATCAGGTGCACTATAACCTCGCTGTCAGCTGTTGACTGGAATATTGCACCCTGTTCTTCAAGCTCCTTTCTTAACTCAAGTGCATTTACCAGATTTCCGTTATGTGCTATTGCCAGAGAGCCAAGCGAGAAATTCACCATAATGGGCTGGACATTCTTCAGCACGCTTGAACCGGCGGTAGAGTAACGGTTGTGTCCTACGGCTATGTCTCCGGGAAGCCGTCTGAGTCTTTTCTCAGAAAAGATATCAGCCACAAGCCCCATGGATTTTTCAATATAGAGCTGTTTTCTGTCAGAAGAGCATATCCCCGCACCTTCCTGCCCCCTGTGCTGGAGTGCATGGAGCCCGAGATACGCTAAATTCGCAGCCTCAGGATGACCATAGACGCCGACAACACCGCATTCGTCATGAAACTTGTCAGAAGACAGTGATGAGTGATGAGTGATGAGTGATGAGTGAGATTTTTTTCTTATCTTCATAAATTAAATTTGATTAAGGTGAAAGTCAACATACGCTTATACCATAAACATATTAGTATAACATTTCCTTAGCTTTGAATTCTAAATTTTGACTTTTGATTTTTCTCTGTCCATTCCCTCGCATTCTGAAAAAGTTTTAACCACGGAGATGCCTTCAAATTTTTCTTCCATTCCTCAGGCATCCACTGCCACTGCCACTTAAGAAATGTCCGTTCAGGATGAGGCATAAGCGCCAGGTGCCTGCCGTCAGAAGAACACATCCCTGCAATGCCGAGGGTTGAGCCATTTGGGTTAAAAGGGTATTTTGCAGTAATCTCATTGTTATCATCTACATAACGGACAGGTGCTAACCTGCCGTCTTCCACTTTCTTCAGAATCTTTTCATCAGGGGAATATGCCCTCCCTTCGCCGTGTGCGACCCACACGCCAAGCACTGACCCCTCCATACCCTTTAGCATAATTGAAGGGCTGGGAAGAATTTTAACTGCTGAAAAGCGTGATTCAAAACGTCCTGAGGTGTTTTGGATAAATCTTGGCTGTTTCGCATCTTCAATTCCCTCCCACGGAACCCACCCGAGAAGCGCCATGAGCTGACATCCGTTGCAAACGCCGAGACTGAAGGTATCCTTCCTGTGATAAAATGCCTGAAACTCTGCCCATATCCTTTTATTAAATTTAATAACCCCTGCCCAGCCCTTTGCCGAGTCAAGGACATCGGCATAGCTGAAGCCCCCTACAAAGGCTGCGCCGCTAAATTCTGTTAGATTGATTCTTTCTTTAAGGAAATCCGTCATTGTCACATCCCAAGGCTCAAAACCTGCATGATAAAATGCAGCGGTCATCTCCCTGTCGCCGTTACTGCCTTCTTCGCGGATTACGGCAACCTTTGGTTTGACATCCCTTCCCATTAAGGCGGACTGTGTTTCTTCAGGCGTGAATGTAAGAATAAACTCAGGACTTTTCCTGTCAAAATTAATATTTCTTTCTTCTTCCACACATTCAGGATTTGCCTGAAGCCTGTCTAATTGATAACTCGTCTCCTCCCAGATGTTTCTTAATCGCCTCATGTCTTCATCCATGTGAGTAATGAGTGATGAGTGATGAGTAATGAGATTTATCTTGATTCTTTTTTCTGATAATGTCCTGCCGATAATTTGGTAAGGAATTTTTTCTTTTTGCAAAACAGCGGTTATTGCCTCTTCATTTTCAGGAAGATATTCTATAACCACTCCCAATTCTTCAGAAAACAGGGCTGTTATTATTTCTTTGTTGTTTACTCCGAACTTTATTTCAATGCCGCAATCTCCCGCAAATGACATCTCCAGAAGCGTTGTTATCAATCCTCCATCACTCCTGTCATGTCCCGAAAGGATTAAATCATCGCTGATAAGCAGTTGAACAGCGTTAAATGCACGCTTCAGCAGTCCTGCATCATCTGCATCCGGCGTTTCGTCTCCAAGCTGATTATAGGCCTGGGCTAAGGCTGTTCCGCCCATACGGTTTTTTCCTTTTCCTAAATCAATAAACAAAAGCCTGCTGTTGTCAGGACGCTTTATATCAGGAGTAATGACCTTTGTAACATCAGGGCATGGTGCATAGGCTGATATGACCAGCGTTCCGGGAGATTTGACTGTTTCAGTTCCATTATCGCGGGGCACCTGTGCAGCCATTGAAAGGCTGTCTTTACCGCCGTCAACGGCAATTTCTAATTCAATCATAATATCCCGCATGGCTAATGCAGCATCATAAAGCCGTGCACCTTCGCCGGCGAGTTTTGCAGCCCACATCCAGTTGCCCGAGCACTTTATATCCTCTAACGCGGATATTTTTGCCCAGACAATATTCATTAATGCCTCGCCGATGCTCATCCTTGCCATGGCAGGGGTATTGATTAAGCCTTTTATTGGCTGCTCTCCTATTGAGACAGCAGCACCGGATAATCCAAAGTGGCTCTGGCTGATGACAGCCACGTTAGACAGTGTAAGCTGAAGGGGACCTATACACTGCTGTTGTGCGATAAGCCCGGTAACACTCCTGTCAACCTTGTTTGTAAGAAACCTCTTTGAGCCTACTGACACAAGCCTGAGCACCTTTTCAAGTGCATCCCTTACCGTAAGGTCCTCAGGTAATTTAAGAGGTTCAAGCACCGGCTGAATGCGGGTAAGGTGAAATGTCTTTTGAGGCATATCGCCAAGGACTTTTTCCAGATTCAGGTTTACAGGGGTACTGCCGTCTGTCTCATCATGCAGCACAATATACCCGCCGCCTGTAATCTCTCCGATTACGGCACAGGGGACCTTTTCTCTCATGCACATTGCCTGAAACATTTCTATGTCATTTGATTTAATAAGAAGTGCGTTTTGCTCCTGATACTCAGCGCCCCATATCTCAAGGACTGAAAGCGTGCTGTCGCCGAGCTGAATTTTTCTTATCTCAATCTTTGCCCCTGCAGGATAAATAATTTCTTTGACAACGTTGCAGTTTCCTCCTGCGCCCTGGTCATGGATGCTAACAATCGGATTGTTATCGCCCATCTCTATACAGGCGCGTATCACCCTGTTTGACTTCTGCTCCATCTCTGCATCGCCGCGCTGGACGGCATTAAAATCAAGCTCCTCAATATTTTCTCCCTGTATCATGCTTGAGGCAGAGCCGCCGCCGATGCCGATTCTGTACGCAGGACCGCCGATTTTGACTACCAGCATCCCCTTCTCCGGCACATCTTTTTCTGTATGCCGAGCATCCATCTGCCCGATGCCTCCTGTAAACATGATTGGCTTGACCCATTCAATGCGCTCGCCGCTTGACAGCCTCATGCCGAATGAGCGCGTGAACCCCTGGATGACTGGCTCGCCGAATTTATTTCCATAATCTGATGCCCCATTGCTTGCCTGAATCTCAATCTCAAGCGGTGATGCAAGATTGTCAGTGTACTTAAATGATTTGTCCTCCCACGGCTGTTCGTAACCGGGTATTAACAAATTGCCAACACAGTAGGCAGCGGTCCCTGCAACAACCAGCCCCCCCCTGCCCGTTGCCTGCACGTCCCTGATCCTCCCTCCTGTGCCTGTCTCAGCGCCGGGGAACGGTGCGACCCCACTTGGAAAGTTATGCGTTTCAGCGGTAAAGATAATATGATATGTTAATTGCTGAAGGCTGAAGGCTGAAGGCTGAAGGCTGTTTTGCGGAATGATTGTACAGAGTTTATATCCTCTGATAGCGCTGGAATTATCCCTGAAGGCAATAACGCTGTTGCGGGGATTTGCCTTAAGAGTCTGCCTGATAAGCTCAAGAAGGGTTTGCGAGGACTCTTTACCGTCAATTATCAGCCTGCCCTTAAAAAACCAGTGTCTTGAATGTTCGCTGTTTGACTGGCTCAGGTCAAAGCATTCAACATTGGTCGGGTTTCTGCCGATATCGCGGACAAACAGGTTATAGTAATATTGCACATCCCAGTCATCCAGTCCAAGCCCCATCTCCCTGTTTATTTTCTCAAGTGCAGGCTCCCCTTTTTCTTTAAGGGGTATTTCATAAACAGGTTCAGGCTTAATACCTGTCTGAAAACTATCCAGAGGTTTTGGGTATGGGCATTCTGTCATACGGTCGTAAAAAAATGAAGAGTAAAGCTCAGTTGACAGTTGACAGTTGACAGTTGACAGTTGACTGAATACGCATTTGTATCTTCTTGAGCGTTCAATGCGCGTGATTTTATGGTCTCCGACAGAAGCCAGCGGAGGATTTCTCCCTCTGCCGGTGTAAGCAGTCCCGCGGTTTCTACATTAAAGCAGTGCTCTGTCTCTAAGTCAATTATATGAGGAGAGATTTTTTGTTTAACGAATAATAAAAGCTCGTTTTTCTTTGCTTGGGGAACAGCAGGTCTGCGGTAAAGATGTTGTAAGCCCATTAAATTTTTTCTCCTCAGGTTAAATCATCTTAGGAAATTTTTAAATAGATAACTATTTTACTAAATTTAAACCCTTTATTGCAGAATTCTGATTGATGTTCAACCCTGTGATATAATTAAACTTTAAAATGGAGCTGATATGAAACCAATTGTTGCCATTGTCGGAAGACCGAATGTAGGCAAGTCCACACTGTTCAATAAAATGCTCGGCAGAAGGAAAGCCGTTGTCGGAGAGACCCCCGGCGTTACGAGGGACCGTCTTTACGGGGAGGCTGTGTGGGAGGATAAGGCGTTTATTGTCATTGACACCGGAGGGCTTTACCCTGAATTTGAGACCGGATTTGTCAGGGATATAACAAAACAGGCTGTGGTTGCAATGGAGGAGGCGGATATAATTCTCATGCTTATGGATGCTGAAAGCGGGCTTATGCCTGCAGATACAGAGTTATTCCGTACATTAATAAAATACAATAAAAAAATTTTTTATGCAGTTAATAAAATTGACGGCACGAAGAAAGAAAAAGCCCTGTATGAGTTTTATCCGCTGGGAGTGGATCTATTCCCTGTTTCAGCCCTGAGCAGTTATGGATTTGATGAACTCATGGATAGTATTGCCGGGGTGATACCGGCAGAAAAAGAAGAAGGGGCTGAAGAATATCCGCGCATAGCAATTGTCGGCAGGCCGAACGTCGGAAAGTCCACGCTTGTTAATTCACTTTTAGGGAAGGAGCGGATGATTGTAAGCCCTGTGCCCGGGACAACACGCGATTCTGTTGATTCTTTATGCACATATTACGGGAAGAAATATCTCCTTATTGACACTGCAGGCATAAGGAGAAGGGGGCGAATGGCAAAGACCCTTGAGAGGTTTTCCTTTATGAGGACGCTTAAAAATATTGAAGGCTGTGATGCTGCCCTGATTGTTTTAGATGCAGTGGACGGAGTTGTGGAAATGGACCAGAAAATTGCAAGCCTTGTTCATGATGCCGGCAAGGGCGCTGTTATCCTCTTTAACAAGTGGGACATTGCAGAGAAAAATGCGGCTGTCCTCAAGTCCTTAGAAAACAAATCCCGTCAAAAGCTCTGGTTTATGCGTTACGCACCGTTCATGACCATATCTGCCCTCAGCAGGCAGAGGGTTACGAAAATATTCCCGATGATTGACGAGATAATCCTTGAGGGTTCAAAAAGGATTTCCACGCACCCGTTAAACGTATTTCTTAAAGAAAGCCTTTCAAGGCAGCAGCCCCCTGTTTACAAAGGCGCAGAAGTCAGGCTTAATTATATTACGCAGGTTGGCGTTAAACCTCCGTCTTTTGTAATATTTGCAAATAAACCAGAGGGCGTGAAAGAGCCGTATATAAAATTTTTAGAGAACCAGATGAGGGAGAGATTTTCGTTTAAAGGGGTGCCCGTAAAATTTTATGTGAGGAAAAAAGAATAGTGCAAGAACTTACAGGCAAAGAGGTTGAAGTATTAGCAGAAGGGATTATCTACAGGGGGGTGCTGGTTGAAATCGGAGAGACCGAGGTCTATCTCCGTTCCGAAAGCGGCTGGATTGTACTGCCCATGGAAAAGGTTGGTGAAATAAGGACAGCGGCATGAAATTCACTTCGGCTTTGGCTTGCAGTAATCTTTCCCCACCCTTACAAAAAGCGCATGATATTCATTGAACAGCCTTAAATCCTGCGGAAGGTTTTTATGGAAGAGCCCCTGAATCTCATGATATGCCGCCTTCTCTGAAATGAGCTTATGCCTGTGAAGAACCCTTTTTGTATAGGCATCAACCACAAACACCGGCTTATTAAGCGCATAAAGAAGGATTGAGTCCGCTGTTTCAGGCCCTACGCCTTTAACCTCAAGGAGCCTTTGCCTCAATGAGCGTGTGCACTCAGCCTCCATTTTTTTCATACTGCCCTTATAATGGTTTGCGAGAAAATTCAAAAACTCCTTCAGCCTTTTTGCCTTGACGTTGAAATACCCCGCAGGTTTAATTAATAAGGCAAGGTCTTTAACCGGCATTTCGTGCAGGATTTTCGCACTAAGCGCCTTCTGCTTTTTTATATTATTTATCGCCCTCTCTACATTTCCCCAGTTTGTGTTCTGGGTTAATATGGCGCCGACTGCTATCTCAAGCGGAGTATTCCCGGGCCACCAGTGCTGGGGGCCAAAGGCTTTGTAAAGGGTGTGATATATTTCGGTCAGAATTTTTTTGTATGGTTTTGCCTCTTTACCCATTTTTCAACAAAGGATTCAAGTAAAAATTATCAATTAACAATTATCATTTAAAATTGATAAATGATAATTTTGCAATTTGCAATTTTTAGTTTGCTATCCCGGCGGCCAGTGCATTGCCCTGCCCGCAAGCAGGTGAAGATGGATGTGATATATTGTCTGCCCTGATTCGCGGTTGCAGTTCAGAACAAGCCTGAAGCCCCTCTCTGCAACGCCCCTGTCCTTTGCAAGCTTATTTGCCGTCTGAAACATCCGGCCGATTAATTCATTATCCTCTTCTTTTGCCTCAAGTATGGTGGATATATGTTTCTTTGGCACAACGAGGATATGCACGGGCGCCTGAGGGTGTATGTCTTCAAATGCAAAGACGTGCTCATCCTCATAGACTTTTTTTGAAGGGATTTTTTTCTCAACAATCCTGCAGAACAGACAGTTCATTTTTATCTGCCTCCGTTATTCTTTAATAAACAATTTGCGTTTTCTATTATAATATAAACCTATGGAAACTTTTAGTATCAACGACCTGAAAAAAAGCGAAAAATTCCTTAAGCAAATCTGCTGGGATATCACTCCTAAAATATTCTTTTCTCCTGTATCAGCAGCAGGAAACAAGCCTGTGAATATTAACGGCTATATGCTTTACGTTGACCTTGTCAATGATAAGCCGACACTTATGATTATGAGAAACAGGACTGTCATAAGCAGGACCGTTGGTTATATTGAAGACGTGCCTGAGGATTTATTGAAAGCGGCTTTAAACTGCACAAAAGAGGAATGCATCGGCGGGATGTATCCCCTGACAAAGGCACTTGAGGACTGGCTTAAAAAA
>JACROO010000082.1 GCA_016214355.1 Nitrospirota bacterium
ACATCCGCTGAAAGCATTATGCGATCTTCTAAATCATACCGTCCTGCAGCAATTTTATTAATGCTGTCCTGAATCTCATTTGAGGTTATCTCGGTAATAAAGCCGAGTCCGCCGAGATTAACGCCAAGTATCGGAACCTCTTTATCACCAACCAGCCCGGCTACATTCAGGAGCGTTCCGTCGCCGCCTAACACCATCAGCATATCCGCAAGCGACGGCAGTTCCTGCCGCGGGCAGCCTTTCATCTTAAGGACAGATGCAGCCTCTGATTCAATAAAAACCTCAAATCCTTTTTTCTTTAAAAGAGGCAGCAGTTTTTTAACTGCCTTGACTGCCTCCGGTACTCCCCTTTTTGTGATTATGCCGATTTTTTTCATAAGTATAATGTCTATTATACTTGATTACACTGATTTCTAAGCATGATTATACAGATACCTTCCTCTATTCTGTGAAATCAAGCATCCTTATTTTAATAGGATGCCTTCTATCTCAATATCTCTCGTATTCTCCCCTGTGTAATTGATTCTGACCTTTATGCAGTCATCAGGAGCCTCACTGCCTGCCCTTTCAGCCCACTCAATAACCGATATCCCCTCTTTGCCAAAGTATTCATGCAGCCCCAGTTCAGCAGACCTCCCGGGTTCTACCCTGTAAAGGTCTATATGATAAAACGGGACGCTCCCTTTATATTCAGCAATTATAGTAAAGCTTGCACTTGTTATATCTCTCTCGTTTATTCTCAAGGCAGAGGCTATGCCTTTGACCATCGTTGTCTTCCCCGAGCCGAGTTCGCCGTAGAGACAGACTGCATCGCCGGCTCTGAGTTTTTCACCAATAAGTTTGCCGATATCTTTTGTCTCGGATTCGCTTTCACTTTTAAGTTTCACGGGTTATTGCACCAACCACATCAGCCTTGCCCACAATCCCCACAACAATACTGCCCCTTACAACCGGAAGCAGGTGAATGTTTTTCTCTGACATTATAGTCGCAATTTCATCCAGAGATGTCTGCTCTGTAATTGTAGCCACTTTTTTCACACAAATATCTGCAACCTTTGTCGCCGTCATTTTTTTAATTTCCTCTTCCATCCTGCCTGAACCAAGCAGGATAAAGGCGTCAAAGAGCCTTATTATTGTCGGGATATGGAGCCTCTTATCACGGCTAATCAGGTCATTTTCAGTAACAATACCGATAAGATTGCCTGCCCCGTCAACTACAGGCACACCGCTTATCTTATGCTCTATCAGCAGCCTTGCAAGCTCCTCAACCGTTGTATCCGGCGTAACAGTAACAACATCAGCAGTCATAATATCCTTTGCCTTAAGCATCAGTCCTCCCCTAAAAATTCAAAATTTAATATATAGAAAATTATAAACCACAGAGAACACGGAGATTTTTCTTAAGATACTATTTTCTCTGTGTTACTCATTTATCCCTCTGTGCCCTCTGTGGTTAAGTTAAGTCTTTGTTCTTTTTTACATTACAGCATCCCGATAAACCCGCCCTGCCTGCCGGCGGAGTCTTTTGCATATCTGTAAGAATGAAATCTTTCAGGGTTGCAAAATGTACATTCCCCGGACTGCCACATATTACCATCTAAAACACCCATTGATAACGCTTGAATTCTGTTGGCAGATGAAAGGTCAATAAAGAGTTTGCCGTCTGTTTCATGATAATAGCTTCCTTCACCTGTTGCCTCACATACTGCATCTTTCACCTCACTGCCGACATTATAACAGCATTCCCTGATACTTGGGCCTATGGCAATCAGGATATCTTCTGCTGATGATTTAAATTTCTCCTGCATTATTTTTATCGTATTTTTTAAAATCCCCGATGCCGTGCCCCTCCATCCTGCATGGACAGCACCTACGGCTAATTTCTCTTTATCATATAAAAGAATCGGGACACAGTCTGCTACCTGCACCCCAATCAGCACGCCTTTTCTCCCCGTTAGTATAGCATCTGCAACCTCGGGGTTAAAGTCATTTTCTAAAATCTTTACCATGCTGGTGTGTTTTTGCACAGGCAGATAAACACAGCTTGCGATACCATCGGTATTTAATACCTCTTTTGTATCATTGTTCGGGGCTTTTGTGGAAAAAAAAGCCCTTACATTAGAACCTGTCATATTGCCGGGCTGAATAAGTGTAATCATGCGGTTATCCTATTATGCCGGTTACCCTTATAATTTCATCAAATGTCGTTATTCCCTTAAACATCTTCTCTATTGCACATTCTCTGAGGCTTGTAAACCCTTCGCTCTTTGCAAGCTGCCTGATTTTAACAGGGGTTGCCTTTTCTTCTACTGCAGCCCTTATCTTCTCGGTTATCTCCATAACCTCAAAAATCCCTGCCCTCCCTAAATAGCCTGTGCCCCTGCACTGCGGACATCCTACCCCGATGGAAACCTTTATATTCTTTGCCCTGTCAAAATGTATTCCGAGCATTTTACATTCATCTTCGGAAAGATAATACCGGTCAGCACAGTATTGGCAAACCTTTCTCACAAGCCTTTGAGCCACAATACCGACAAGTGTGGAATTTATCAAAAAAGGCTGAATGCCAATGTCAAGCAGGCGTGTAACAGTGCCAGGCGCATCATTGGTATGAAGCGTTGACAGCACAAGATGTCCTGTAAGAGCTGCCTGAATTGCATTATCAGCCGTCTCAATATCCCTTATCTCGCCAACCATTATTATATCAGGGTCCTGCCTGAGGATTGTCCTGAGGCTGCTTGCAAAGGTAATACCTATCTGCGGATGAATAGATGTCTGGTTAAAATCCTCGTATATCATCTCAACAGGGTCTTCTATGGTAGTAAGGTTTATATCGGATGTTGAAAGTGTCCTTAATGCGGAGTAAAGGGTCGTTGTCTTCCCGCTGCCGGTTGGTCCTGTAACGAGTATAAGCCCGTAAGGGGCTGAGATAAAAGACCTGAAGAGTGCTGATTCCCTCTCTAAGAATCCAAGCTTATCAATATCCTGCATCAGAACAGCAGGGTCAAATATCCTTATGACAACCTTTTCTCCAAAAGCTACGGGCAGTGTTGATACACGGAGCTCAATCTCCTTTCCGTCCTGGTCGGTCTTAATCCTGCCGTCCTGCGGTCTCCGCTTCTCGGCTATGTCCATACGGGACAATGTCTTAATACGTGAGACAAATGCAGGATGCACAGCCTTTGGCATCCTGTGGATGTCGTGCAGCACACCGTCAATCCTGAAGCGTACAAGGCTGTGTTCTCTTTTCGGTTCAATGTGTATATCCGATGCCCTCTGGGAATAAGCATAATGCAGGAGGTATTCAACTGCGTCAATAATATGCTGGTCAGAGGCAGCAAGTTCCGAGACCGATTTTAACTTTACATACTGCTCAAGATTGCCGAGATCTATCTGAGATGTAAGCTCATCGTGGGCTGCTGCTATGGAGATTTTAAAGCCATAGAACTCTGTAATAATCTTTAATATGTCCGCTTTTGTAGAGACTGCTACTTCTATGTCATAGCCTTTAGACTGCTTGATTCCGTCAACGCCTTCGCGTTCAAACGGGTTTGATGTGGCAACTGTGAGGATATTGTCTGAAAGTTTAATTGGTACAAGCTGGTGCTTAATGGCATAAGGCTTTGATATGACCTTTGTAACAATATCCGAGTCAAGCCTCAAAGGGTCTATCTTTAAAAAGGGCATCTTCAGGTGCTTTGCAATCTCCTGCATAATGACCTCTTCAGTTATATATGCAGTATCACTGCCCGGCATTTTAAACTTGAGGGAATCAATAATATCAATAATTGAAATATCAGGCTGTATCAGCCTGCCTCTTCTTACGGCTGTGCCTTTTGACTTAAGAAGCCGTGCCCGTGCCTGCTCTTCCTTTAACAGAATCTCATCTGTCTGTTTTTTTGATAAGAGACCTGCTGACAAGAGAATTTTTAAAATAGTTTTTTTTATTTTTTCATCCATTCTTAAACTCCGCAGATGCAAGTATTTTTCTGCATGTGCAATGGCTGCCGAGATGGCACACTGCAAGTTTTGATGCAGTAAATTTTACCGGCTCATCAATATTGTCAGCCTTGCCAAAGCCTATGGTAATATGCGGCAAAAAATTTTCAAAGGCTGAATTTTGGGGATAACTGTTAATCCAGTTTAAAGTTGATTCTTCTGTTCCAGACGGTGAATAGAGCGTCTCTGCAGCAGCGTCATAAGTAAAATACCGTGAAAGTTTTTGCATAACTTTCTCATGAAGCATCTGAAGTTCCTTTGTATTTTTTACCTTGAAGCTGGGGACATTACTCACACTTACATAAATGCTTACAGCCTCCAGATTCATAATGGAAAATTCTCCAGTTAGCTCCTGCAGGTCATTCTTTATAAAAAGCATGTCCTCCTTATTAATAACACCCATGGCTAAGGAGATGTGGGGCAGGCGGTCTTTTTTATTCAGGACTATTTTACTGCCAGAATTTTCTATAAGTTTTTTATTAACTTCAATTACCCTGTCCATCATTTCCTCCGATGGAATCAAGACAACATCTACCGCTATCTTTGGCATTTTAAATATTATACTAATAGGCTGCTAAACACAAGGTCTAAGGATTGCACCCGAGATCTTTGAGAAGTTTCAAAAACAGATGCTGCAAAAAGATAGCGGTGATGTATTAGTTGATGAGCAGGAAGGCTGTTTAATCAAGTTTTAATCAATTTTCTCAAAGGCAATTTTATTGTCAAATTCTTTTTTCTTGCTTTCAAATTCCTTCTCTGTGATTTCCTCTTTTTTTACGATATCTCCTTTTTTGTCTAAAATAAATGCGCTGTACTCGTCAATATTTATTTCATTGCCTGCCAAAGAAGGATCAATTAACGGTGTCCCCTCAATAAGAAAATATTCCTCTCCGTAGATGTAAGGAATCCACCAAAATTTATAGTAAAGAGCGCCATCAAGCAGTGCTATACAGCCCGGAGTGCTTTCAATTGCCTTATTAACAGCATCTTTTATGTCGGGGACACCTGTAGGTATAATTATAATCCAGTGTACTTTGTCTATACCCTGCACACGATTTTTAGCCGTTTGAAATGAACTGCTTTTAGACATATCAATCTGCTTTGTTGAAATGACAGAAAAATATGTATAAGAATTAGTACAGCTTGAAAAAGGTAATATAAAAAGAATAGTTAAAATTATTAAAAATTTTTTCATTGTCTTAAGTTTGCATATTATACAACAAAGAACAAAAAAAGGAACTGAAAATCTCGGCGAATAAACAAATCAGATATTTTTATCTAACACAAACCGCGCCTTGTGGATTACGGATTAAAAAACTCTTTATTTACGCTTGCTTTTAGCCTTTCCTGCCTTCTCCTTAATCACCGCATGTGCTGCTGCAAATCTTGCAATCGGGATCCTGAACGGCGAACAGCTCACATAGTTAAGCCCGATTTTATGGCAAAATTCAACTGACTATATGCCGAGCTTAAGGTCTCTCTTAACCTTCCTGCCCTTTTCAACTGCCATGCGCATCATGGCGCCCACTCCGTCAATATCTATGGTGATAAACGGGTCGTCCTTGAGAATCTTGCTCTCAACATAGAAAGGCAAGAACCTTCCGGCGTCATCCCTTGAAAGCCCGTAAACCGTCTGCGTAAGGTCATTCGTGCCGAATGAATAAAAGTCGGCAACCGGCGCAATCTCATCGGATGTTACGCATGCCCGAGGCAGTTCTATCATTGTACCGACTGTGTACGGGACTTTGACCCCGTACTCTTTCTGCACCCTGCCTGCAACAGAGATAACAATTTTCTTCATTGCCTCAAACTCCTTGACATGCACTACAAGCGGTATCATTATCTCAGGGATAACTTTTACCTTTTGCTTTGCAATCTCGCAGGCTGCCTCCATAACTGCCTGCGCCTGCATCTCGTAAATCTCGGGGAACGTAACGCCGAGACGGCATCCGCGGTGCCCTAACATAGGGTTGAATTCATGAAGCGATTTATTCTTGGCATTCAGGCGTTCAAACGGTACGCCCATGTCGTTTGACAGTTCCATAAGTTCTTTATCCGTATGCGGAAGGAATTCATGAAGCGGCGGGTCAAGCAGTCTTATTGTAACCGGCAGTCCCTTCATCGCCTCAAATATTCCGATAAAATCTCCTTTCTGCATTGGAAGGAGTTTGGCAAGCGCCTTTTCCCTGCCCTCAAGCGTGTCGGAAAGAATCATCTCCCTTACTGCCTTTATCCTGTCAGGCCCGAAAAACATATGCTCTGTCCTGCAAAGACCGATTCCTTCAGCGCCGTAGTTCCTTGCAATTGCAGAATCATTGGGGGTATCGGCGTTTGTCCTGACCTTGAGCGTCCTTATCTGGTCAGCCCATTTCATCAGTTCTTTATACCACAGGTTATTCTCAGGGTCAGCAGGAAGAAGGTTTAATTTACCCTCATAAACCCTTCCCTTTGTCCCATTCAGGGTTATCCAGTCGCCTTCTCTAATAACCCTTCCGTTGACATGAAGCTCTTTTTTCGCTGAGTCTATATGAAGGTCCGAGCAGCCGACTATGCAGCACTTTCCCCATCCCCTCGCTACAAGAGCCGCATGGCTTGTCATGCCGCCTTTTGCAGTAAGTATTGCCTCTGCAGCGTGCATGCCGTGGACATCCTCCGGCGACGTCTCGTTTCTTACGAGTATCACCTTCTCGCCTCCTTTTGCCCATGCCTCTGCATCATCAGCAGTAAATACGACCTTTCCTACGCCTCCGCCAGGTCCTGCCGGCAAGCCCTTGGCAAGAAAAGAAGCACTCTTTTCAGCCGCAGGGTCAACGCTCGGATGCAGAAGCTCGTCAATCTGCTCAGGCTTAACGCGCAAAATCGCCGTCTCCTTTGTGATTAATTTTGACTTTGCCATTTCAACTGCCATACGTATCGCAGACTGACCGTTCCGCTTGCCGACTCTTGTCTGAAGCATCCAGAGCTTTCCGTCTTCAATGGTAAATTCAATGTCCTGCATGTCTGTGTAATGTCTTTCAAGTTTTTTCTGAATAGTAAAAAGCTGTTTATACAACCGGGGCATTGCTTCTTCCAGAGACGAAAGGTGTTTTGTATCATCAGTCTTACCTGCCTTGTTCACAGGATTGGGAGTGCGGATGCCCGCAACAACGTCTTCGCCCTGTGCATTCGGAAGCCATTCACCAAAGAACATGTCCTCGCCTGTTGCGGGATTGCGGGTGAATGCGACCCCTGTTGCCGAGCTATCACCGGTATTGCCGAATACCATTGCCTGGACATTGACTGCAGTTCCCCATTCTCCGGGAATGCCTTCAATCTTCCTATATGACACTGCGCGCTTACCCATCCATGACTGGAATACAGCGCCGATGCCTCCCCACAACTGCTCTCTCGGGTCGTCGGGAAATTCCTTTTTCAATGTATTTTTAATTATTGCTTTAAACTCATCACAGAGTTTTTTGAGGTCATCCAGCGTCATGTCGGTGTCGCTCTTATATCCATTAGCCTTCTTCAGATGCTCCATTGCATGCTCAAGCTTATGACGAATTCCATGCCCGTCTTCAGGCTCTATGCCGGCAGCCTTTTCCATAACAACATCGGAATACATCATCATCAGGCGGCGGTATGCATCGTAGACAAAACGCTCATTATTGGTCTTTTTAACAAGCGCGGGGATTGTCTTTGTGGTAAGTCCTATGTTTAATACCGTCTCCATCATTCCGGGCATAGAGCTGCGCGCGCCTGAACGCACCGAGACAAGGAGCGGGTCTTCCGTGCTGCCGAATTTCTTGCCGATTATCTTTTCAACCCTCGCAAGAGCCGAATCTGCCTGCGGCTTCAGCTCTCTGGGATATTTGCGGTTGTTTTTATAATAAAGGGTGCATACCTCAGTTGTTATGGTAAATCCCGGCGGCACCGGAAGTCTCAAATCCTTATGCCCCGCCATTTCTGCAAGGTTTGCCCCCTTGCCCCCAAGCAGGTTTTTCATTCCTGCATTTCCGTCTGCCTTGCCGTTACCAAAAAAATAAACATACTTTTTAGCCATATGAGCCTCCCGAAAAAATTTAAACTTTAAACATCAAATTTTAAAGATATGGATTAGATTTTTTAAATCGCAGTTAAGCTTAGTATATTAACATAACTCATTTTTTTAACCAACTATCTTTGAGAAATCGCCTAACATATCAAAAGCCCTTTTCACCGACTCAAGCAGTGCAACCCTGTTTGTCCTGACCTCAGGGTTTTTATCCATTACAAGCACATTGTCAAAAAATAAGTTTACAGCTCCCTTTAATTCAAACAAGGCGTTATAATCACCGTCTAAAAGCCTTTCATGCACACTTGCAGCAATACTATGCAGATTTTTTTCAACCGGCTCTGTCAAGAGGTTTATCTTTATTTTTTCCGCTTTAGTTTTACCGAGTATATTATAAACGCGCTTTGCCGCCGTGAGGAGTTCTAAAAATTCCGGCATCTCCTTCATCTCAGACAGGGCATCAATCCTCTGTTTTATGTCTTTTATATTCTTGCCAGCCATAGAAAATACGGAATTAATAATATCGTAGCCATAGCCCTCGTTTAAAAGCATCCCTTCAAACCTTTGATAGAAAAATTTTAAGACCTCATCACAGAGTGATTTTCTTGAAGGGAGATAACCTTCAATCCCCTGCAGTGCCTTGTCTATGAGAAGCTCTAAAGGGAGCGGATAATTTTTTTTCAGGAGTATATTTATCACACCCATTGCCTGACGCCTCAATGCAAACGGATCTTCAGAACCTGTAGGCACTAAACCTAAAAGGAAGAATGATGCGATATTATCCATCTTATCGGCAATGGAGATTATGCTGCTTATATCGCCTAAAGGCAAAGAATCGCCTGAAAAACGCGGCATATAATGCTCGTAAATTGCCGCGGCTGTTTCCTCATCCTCTCCTGAATTTTTAGCATAAATCATTCCCATATAGCCCTGTAATTCAGGGAATTCTCTTACAATCCCTGTAACGAGGTCTGCCTTGCAGAGCATAGACGCCCTTAGGGCTTTTTCTTTTGCGGGCAGGTTAAGCTCGTCACATAGAAATGAGCATAAAAATGCTATCCTTTCTGCCTTTTCATAAAGATTGCCGAGTTTTTCATGAGAGGTTACCTTCTTTAATTTTTCAATATAATTCCATAACGGTTCTTCCTGGTCTTCATCATAATAAAACCTCGCATCCTCAAGCCTCGCCTTAAGGACCCGCTCTGCACCTTTTTTTATTACATCATTATTTTCCGGTTTTGAATTGCTTACCACAATAAAGTATGGCAATAAGCTGCCTTTTCCGTCTTCAAGAGAGAAATACTTCTGATGACTCCTCATAACCGTTATGAGGAGTTCTTTTGGAAGCAATAGATACCCGGCATCAAACCCTCCTAATAGAACCGTCGGGTATTCAACAAGAAATGTGACAGTATCCAGAAGCTCATCATCTTTATGGACACTGCTGCCGATTTCTGATTCAATTTTTTTTATTTCATCAAATATTATTTTCTTTCTCTCATCAGGGTCAGCCATTACATAATTTTTTGATAAAATCTGCCGGTATGTTAAAGGCTCTTTTAATTCAACAGGGGAAGGTGATAAAAAACGGTGGCAATATGAAATATTACCGCTTCTCAGCCCGGCAATCTCAAACGGAATCACCTCATCGCCAAAAACAGCAGTAATCCAGTGTATAGGCCTTGCAAATCTCAGTGTGCCGCTGCCCCACCTCATCGTCTTGGGAAACTGAATGGATGTGATGCATCCCGGTAATATCTCTGTAAGCACATCCTTTGTTTTTCTTCCGGTCTCCTTTACAGTAACTGCTACATACTCGCCCCGTTCAGTCTTGACTATACTCAAGTCCTTCACATCCACATTACATGATTTTGCAAAGCCTTGAGCTGCTTTGGTCGGATTGCCTTTTTCATCAAAGGCAATTTTCTTAGGCGGTCCGACAAGTTCAGTTGTCCTGTCCTTCTGTTCTTCTGAGACATCCTTAACAAGTACTGCAAGCCTTCTCGGGGTTGCATATCCGGAGATCTCTCCAAAATCTATTTCTGCATCACCGAGAGACTTTACAAGTGTCTCTTTCAGGGACTTTATCCCTTCAGGAATAAACCTCGCTGGTATTTCCTCAGTGCCTATTTCTAATAAAAGTGGTTTCATATTAATTATGTTCAAAATAATATGTTCAAACCGGTCAAGCAGTTTAAGCAGTTCAAGCAATTTAAACAATTTAAACCGTTTGAACGATTTGAACTATTTTTTTAATAATGGAAATCCCATCTCCTCCCTTAATTTTAAATAACCTTCTGCGCACTGTTTTGCAAGATTCCTAACCCTCGCAATATACACTGTCCTCTCTGCCACGCTTAAAGCGCCCCGCGCATCCAGCATGTTAAATGCGTGCGAACATTTAAGACAGTAATCATATGCCGGGGAAATAAGCCCCCGCGTTAAAAGCCTCTGCGACTCCTTTTCATACATCTCAAAAAGCCTTAAATGCAGGTCTATATCCGCCTCATCAAAATTGTATCTTGAAAACTCCACCTCTGTCTGATGATGAATATTGCCGTAACTTATTCCTTCAGCCCATTTAAGGTCAAAGACATTGTCCACTTCCTGAAGATACATTGCTATGCGTTCAATGCCGTATGTAAGCTCTACTGATACAGGCTTTAATTCAATGCCTCCTACCTGCTGGAAATATGTAAACTGCGTAATCTCCATGCCGTCAAGCCATACCTCCCATCCAAGTCCCCATGCGCCAAGCGTAGGAGATTCCCAGTCATCCTCCACAAAGCGGATATCGTGTTTCAGGACATCAATATTTATGCTTGAAAGACTTTTAAGGTAAAGCTCCTGAGACTCTAACGGTGAGGGTTTCAAAATTACCTGATACTGATAGTAATGCTGAAGCCTGTTCGGGTTTTCTCCGTATCTTCCGTCAGTCGGTCTTCTTGAAGGTTCAACATATGCAGCCCGCCACGGTTCAGGTCCAAGCACCCTGAAAAAAGTCGCGGGGTTGAATGTCCCTGCCCCTACTTCAATATCATAAGGCTGGTGTATGATACAGCCGTGCCGGGACCAGAAGACATGAAGTTTTAAGATTAAATCCTGTAAATACAATTGGTATCTTTCGTCTGCAAAGGATATAAGTTAAGTCCCGAAGTATCGGGATTGCCAAATTGGTTTTTCTGCCAGAGGCAGATCCGCCTGCGGCGGAAAAGTAAGTAAATATTAAAGAACAAGTAAGAGTTTGTAAAATATATTTTATTTAAGATTTTGTTAAAAATTCCCATGATATAAAAAAAGTCTGATTCTATAAAAAATACTTATAGCCCATATAAGCCCCCTTGACAAAAAGAAGTTTTTGAACGAAAATTAAACTTATTCTAAGTGAAGTTCCCCGACAAAAAGCCGGGGCTTTTTAAAAATTGCTAAAACTATTGCGGTCTTAACCTATTTATTTTATTTATAATTTCTTTTGTAAATTTTCTTGACAATTGTTTTTTTTGGTGGTATATATGATATATGTAGTTTTACGATATAATAATTTAAAGTTACTAAAATTTTAAAAATCAGAGAGAGACCATGCAGAGATTAGATGTACGATGCAGAGTTGATTTGCCTGTAAGCGTAATTTTAGATAATGGCGGCAGCAGGTTCGGAATTGCAGAGAAAAAAACAAAATTCTCTGAATTGAGCCTAAGTGGCGCACTTCTGGATTATCCACCGCCTCATCCGGAAAAAAAAATCCTGGGACTTAAATACGAGCTTCCAAGACACGGTGAATTTGAAATCCTTGGAGAAGTTGTAAGAAAAAACTCGCAGGGGATAGCTGCAAAATTTTATAATGTAAACAGAGATGCAAAGTTAAAGCTCTGGGATTTTATAAAAGAAAATATCGCTGAAGAGTCAACGTGCCCATACTGTAATAAAGAAAACAACCGCAAGGTCAGGAAGTGTAATGCCTGCGGCTGGAGCCTGAATTTTAACTCGCCGCATTACTTTGTTGAGCATGAAAAAGAGTCATTCATTAACAGGCTTGCCCTCCGGTGTACTACCTTTACATTAGAGGACATTTGCAGGGTACTTAACTACATTGATGTAGAAATCCTGAAAATCGGGAAATGCCTGGAGATTAATGAAGAGTTCGTCGGCTCATGCAGGTCTATGTTAGAGATATTCTCAATGATAAGAAATGTAGCTCCGACAGACCTGCCCGTACTTATCACAGGCGAAGCAGGGACAGGTAAGGAGATGACAGCTACGGCTATTCATGAAAGAAGCCACCGTAAAGACAAACCTTTTATACCGATAAACTGTGAATCAATCCCGGAACATCTTCTTGAAGCAGAACTTTTCGGTTCTGAAAAAGGTACACTTATTAACAGCAAAACAGGCAAATGTGAGTATGCAAATGGCGGAACCCTTTTCCTCAATAACATAACCGCGCTTACACCGAGTCTTCAGTCAAAATTTTTAAAATTTCTTGATGACAAAAGCGTTGAAAAGATAGGTGACAAGAGCAGTGTAAAGGTGGATGTAAGGGTAATAAGCGCTGCCAGCACAGACTTAAGGACTGCCGTTGCAAAAGGAGTTTTTAACAATGAACTCTTCAATAAATTAAACACCTTTACTTTAACCCTTCCGCCTGTCAAGGACAGAGGAGACGATAAAATCATCCTTGCGAGATATTTTCTGAATAAGTTCTCCAAAGAGATGGGAGTGACTAAGATATTTTCAAGAGAAAGCTTAGACGCTATAAAAATTTATGACTGGCCGGGAAACATCCGGGAGATAATAAATAAAGTGAGAAAATCTGTAGTCATGTCCCCCGATGCAGAAATAACCCCTTATGATTTAGACCTGCATTTTTTAACTGCAGATTCAGCGGACTGTATCACCTCCCTTAGAGATGCGAGAGAAACCATTGAAAAACAAAAACTCATTGAAGCTCTCGTTGCCTGTAATAACAATATTACAAAAGTTTCAAAGGTTCTCGGTATCAGCAGGCCGTCTGTTTACAGCCTTAAAAAGAAATTCTACCTTTAGCCCGATTCTGCCCGTCTCCTCTATTAGTAAATTATTGCTCATCATGGCTTTTACCTATTGCATGGTATTTCGCATTTAAATAGTGTATTATAATCGTCAAGCTCTCCGGGTTAAATCCGGGCTTCCCCGCAGGTTTAAGCCGCATAAGGCTTAAATTAAGCCGAGGAATCTTAGACCCTACGAGTAGTAAACCTAAAAATATACGGAGGAATATATGGCAAGCGTACATAAAGTTCCTGGTTCACAGTGGCGCGCAATGATTGAAAGCGCATTCTTTTCCAATTCTGTGAGAAAGACCAGTATGTCCGAGCTTTACAACCTTGCATTAAAACAACCGGAAGTCGTAATGACTTCAGAGCCTTTCTTTAAACCGGAACAATTCAGACTTCCCAAAGACGCAAAGGTCCTGATTTCAAATGACGGCGGCATTGTAGGCCGTACTGCGAGGGCAAGAAGACTGGTTAGAGAAATGGGTAAAGAAAAAGATAGATTTCTGGGTTTATTAGGCGAGGCGATTTACAACCTCAACAGACGTGAGGGGCTATGGCTTGAGGCTATTATAGGCTTACACCATGACTTTATGGTAAAGGCGCATCTTCTCAGCCCTGCCGCCGATGCGAAAAATATGCTTGACTGGGGAATTAATTTCACCCCATGGATGAAACCGTGGACTGACCTATATAAAAAATCACGTATTCTGAATGAGCCCGACATCATCGTTATTGCTGACCCTGAATGGTCGCACCCCGACTTTAAAAACGGGCTTGTGATAATTGATGAAAAACAGAACTGCATAGCCATCCTTGGCCTGCGGTATTTCGGCGAGAGGAAAAAAGGAACGCTAACCCTTGCATGGACAATAGGTGTTCGTCAGAACATGGTTGCCTGTCACGGAGGAATTAAAAAAATCGGTGACAAACCACCGGTCGCAGTCTTCGGACTTTCAGGCTCAGGAAAGTCCTCCATCACAAACAGCCATGACCATGACGGGACATTAAAGAAAAATGAAAAAGTTACTGTCATCCATGATGATGCATTCCTGATAGACTTAGAAAATGACTTCAGTGTTGCCCTTGAGCCAAGCCTTTTCGACAAGACCGATGCAGTCGTATTTCAGGACCCCATCATTAAGTATTTCTATTCTGCCCAGAATGTAGCTGTCACCTCGCTTCCTGACGGCAGTAAAAGGATTGTTGCGCAGGACATCAGGAACGAAAACGGCAGATGCATTAAATCAAGAGACATGTTTAATCACACCGATTCCTGCGAAAGGCCCGGTATGGTTGCCTGGCTGCAAAAAGACCCCAGCCTGCCTCCTGTATGCAAAGTCAACTCAACAGGTCTGGCAGTTGCACTCGGTGCGTCTTTAAGCACCATGCGTGCTAAAGGCGTAGAAAATGTTGACCCGAAAGAATTAGAAAAATTAGTAATTGAACCATTTGCAAATCCCTTCAGGGTGCATCCTCTTATGGTGGACTGCCAGCAGTTCAGAAAACTCTTCAAACTGGGAACAGACTGTTATATCATGAACACCCATGCATTCGGCCTGCCCGAAAACGAGATTGACATCCCGAAGGAACTTTCACTCTCTATTGTGACGGAACTGGTACGGGGCAAAATTCAATGGCAGGAGTGGAAAGTATTTCCGGGGCTCCTTATCCCGAAAAACGGGAACAAGCTTTTCATCGCTGATTTTGATAAAAAATGTGATTGACCAGATACTGCATCCGATTGAATAAAAGCTCATAGCTTATGGCTCATAGCTGACAGTATTAAAATCATCAGACTATGAGCTATGAGCTATGAACCATGAGCTTAAAAATATGCTTGATATTTCACACATTGTAAGACAGTTAACCATATCAGCGATTCCTATACTTATAGCAATCACATTCCACGAGGCGTCACACGGATTTGTCGCCAATAAACTCGGCGACCCCACTGCTAAATTCATGGGAAGGCTCACACTTAACCCGATTGCTCACATTGACCTCATTGGAACTATAATTATGCCCTTTATGCTGTTTATCTTTACAAACGGACAATTTGTTTTTGGATATGCAAAGCCCGTTCCGATTAATCCCATGAATTTTAAGGACCCGAGGAAAGATATGGCTGTCTCTGCGGCTGCAGGGCCGGTTACTAATATCGCCCTTGCGGCTGTCAGCCTTATAATTCTTAAGTTCCTCATCATCCCTGTATCTGACATACTCCCTGCAAATATCGGCTCTACAATTCTCATGCCTTTAACTCTTATGGTTACGTCAAGCATAGTTGTTAACGTCATTCTCGCAGCATTTAATTTAATCCCTATCCCGCCTCTTGACGGCGGGAGGGTGCTCGTCGGACTTTTGCCGCATAAACATGCAGCCTCTTACAGCAGAATTGAACCTTTTGGAGCTATAATCGTCATCTTCCTTATTATTACAGGAATCGCCGATTATTTTGTTATACCTCTTGTAAATCTCTTTCTGACATTACTGCGGTTGTTTTAAACTAAAATGCAGCCAGAAAGGAATATAAAATGTCAAATTTTTATCATTTAAACTTTAACATTCATTTGACATTTGAGCTTTGACATTTGAAATTATTTCGTAAATAATTAACCGCTTAATGAATCCTTCCCGCAGTTCCGATGCTTCGGGACGGGGAATAATAAGTTTAACTGAAAGGGGGAAGACAGTATTGTCACAAAAAAGAGTCCTCAGCGGAATGCAGCCGAGCGGAAAACTCCATATAGGAAACCTTGCAGGGGCGCTGCAAAACTGGGTAAAGTTACAGGAAAAATATGACTGCTATTATTTTGTTGCTGACTGGCATGCACTTACCTCACAGTATGCTGAAACGTCACAGATAAAAGACAGCGTGCAGGATATGATTATTAACTGGCTTGCTGCCGGACTTGACCCTGACAAATCAACAATTTTTATCCAGTCATGGGTTACTGAACATGCCGAACTGCACACCATGCTGTCAATGATAACCCCTTTAGGCTGGCTTGAGCGGGTGCCGACATATAAAGAAAAACAGGAAGAGCTGAAAGATAAAGATTTAAGCACATACGGATTCCTCGGGTATCCTGTGCTTCAGTCAGCAGATATATTAATTTACAAGGCTAACTATGTACCCGTGGGTATTGACCAGATACCGCATCTTGAAATAACAAGAGAGATTTGCAGGAGATTCAACCATCTCTATGGTGAGGTATTCCCTGAACCCGAGGGACTCCTGGCAGAATTCCCCAAGGTGCCGGGTATTGACGGAAGAAAAATGAGCAAAAGTTATGGAAACTGCATTTACCTTTCTGATACTCCGAAAGAAGTTGAGCAAAAAATAAAAACAATGATGACTGACCCGCAGAGGATAAAACGCACTGACAAGGGCAATCCCGAGCTTTCTCCTGTCTTTCAGCTCCACAAAGTATTCTCAACAAAAACCGAGCAGGACGAAGTTGCAGAAGGCTGCCGCACTGCAGGTATCGGCTGCCTTGACTGCAAGGCTATATTAATAAAAAATCTTTTTAAGGTGCTTGAGCCTATATGGGCAAGGCGTGAAAACTTATTAAAAAATCAGGATGCCGTTAGAGATATACTCCAGTCAGGCACTAAAAGGGCAAAACAAGCGGCTTTTGAAACGATAAATGAGGTTAAAAAAGCAATTAGCTTATATACTTAAAGTATTTTCTTGTAGAAATAACTTAACTTATTGAAAATAAATATTTTTTAATAAATATGCCGCAATAAAATTTTTTTGTAGACAAGACCAATAAGATTGTATATAATTAATTATCTTCGCTGATAGACACCAGAGCACCAGAGCAGAGAAAAAATTTAGGGATCAGCCAAAGAATCAAGGTATTTTTATTTTGAATTAAAGATTTCTCAGATGGGCTTCTTAGCAGCCGTGGCGGCGGCCAAACCCCTGAGATTTTAGTTGGGCAAATTTTAAGCCTGACAAAAAAGGCGTCCCGAAGAATCGGGACGCCTTTTTTTAGCTGCTCATGAAGTTCTATATAACGCGCGTTGATATGCCTTTTTACAACAAATAAACCGCAGGCATTAAAAGGTAAAATGGGATTCGCAGAAAAGCTTATTGAAGAGGCAGCAAGATACACAACACATTTAATCTCAACCATAGGCTATCCGGGAATATTTATCCTGATGGCGGCTGAATCCACAATGATTCCCCTGCCCAGTGAATTAGTCATGCCCTTTACCGGTTATCTCGCCCATACGGGGAAATTCAATTTGCTCTTTGTTATGTTTGTATCGGCTCTCGGAACTATCTTCGGTTCATTAATCTCTTATTATATGGGTAAGTATGGCGGTGAACCTTTTCTGGAGAATTACGGGAAATATCTTTTAATCAATAAAAAAGACCTTGAGTGGACTCATCAGTGGTTTCACAATCACGGCGATAAAACAATTTTTATCAGCAGATTCATTCCCGTTGTAAGACATCTGATTTCAATCCCGGCAGGGATTGCAGAGATGAACATCAGGAAATTTGCTGTATTTACCTTTTTAGGCGGTCTTCTGTGGAATTCATTTCTGGCTTATCTCGGTTATCTCCTGGGAAAGAACTGGCATTTAGTTCACCAGTACACAAAGCCTTTAAGCCATGTTGTACTGGGGCTGATTATACTCGGAGCAGGATTTTTTGTTTATAAGCATTTGTATAAAAAATAAAAGTTTTTCTACCATTTTATAAAATCTTTTGAGATTCACCACTCACCCAAAAATCTTCATGCTTATATCAACCGCAGGTGCGGAATGAGTCAGTGCGCCGACAGAGATTAAATCCACACCTGCCGCTGCTATCTGTCTCACATTCTCCAGATTTATATTGCCTGATGCTTCAACAACAGTCTTTGGCTGATGAAGGCGGATTATCTTTACGGCATTCTTTATCTCTTTTACAGGCATATTGTCAAGCATGATTATGTCAGCACCTGAAGACAATGCCTCTTTTACCTCTCTCATGTTTTTTACCTCTGCCTCAACCTTCAGCATATGGTGCGCCTTTGACCTTGCAAGCCTCACAGCCTTTTTAACCCCGCCTGTCAGGGCAATATGATTGTCTTTTATAAGCACGCCGTCAAAAAGTCCGAATCTATGGTTGTATCCGCCGCCGGCCATTACTGCATACTTCTCAAAAAATCTGAGACCCGGCGTGGTCTTCCTCGTATCAACTATTTTCACTGGAAACCCATCCACGCATTTAACAAAACTGTGCGTAAGAGTCGCTATGCCCGAAAGTCTCTGGAGCAGGTTAAGGGCAACCCTCTCAGCCGTTAACAGGCTTCTTGCATTCCCGCTGAGTTCAGCAATAATAGTGCCTTTTTTTACGCTGCCGCCGTCTTTTTTATCAGCCTTAAACTTTATATCTTTATTGACCGATTTGAAAATTTTTTCTGCGAAGGGAATGCCTGCAAGGATGAGGTCTTCCTTTGCAATCAGCACAGCCCGTGCTTTGCGCTCAGGAGGGATTATTAACGATGTCGTTATATCGCCATGTCCTATATCTTCCGAAAGGGCATCAGCTAAAATTTTATCTATAAAGGGCATATGCATAAAAATAAACTCACCTGCTTCTCAATAACTTGATTAACCCCAGCACGCCTCCGAATGCAGCCCCGAACGCAAGTGCCGAGCGCCAGTCTAAAAGAGTGGTAACCGGTCCCTCAACCTCCTTCGCAATCATTATCAGTGAAGACGTACCTTCAGTTTTTATCTTTTTTGAAATCATCACGCCGACCGCGCTTTTGTTAACGTTAATATCTTCCTTTGCCATGGCAACAGGGGCAATAGAAAAATTAAGCGACGCATTTTCAGCCAATGACAGACAACTTATGCTCTGGTTTAAATTCAACTCCTCGCTTTTTAGGACAACCGCCGCGCCCTGTGTTACATCTATCTTTTCGCCATCAATGGTAAACGCACCTACCTGCTGAAGTTCAATATGACCGCCTTCCACTGTCCTTACTGTACTCTGTTTAACATTAACGAACTCACCCTCTACCATCTGGACATCGTTTTGTTTCCCCCACTTTTTGAGTTTTTCAATATTCTCCTGAATCTTCTGTATTTTTTCTATAAAATCTTTATAGTTAGCTTTATTTTCCTCAATAACTGTTTCAGGTGCCTTTGCCGCAAATTCCCGGTTTGTCAGTTTCTTCTTAATAAAAACTGCTGACTCATTTATCTTCGTAATCTCCTTCTGCAGCCTCTTAATCTCCAACTCTACATCAAACAGCCCTTTTAAGTGGACAAATATCTCCATCGCCGGCTTTACAGCAACAGCAGAATCCTCCGGTCTGCGGATGTCCTCGCCTATCTCAATGTCACTCGCCTTTGCAAGTTTTGAGATATACACAAGGTTTTCCCTTAAAACATCCTTTGTCCCGTCAAAAGCCCTTATCATTGCCTTAAGCTCAAGAGAAGGCAATAAGTTAAATTCACCCCTTATGCTCCTTATTCCGTTGACTGCATCCATTATAACAGCCATCTTTGACTCGGCATCTTTATTGAAAATGCCGTCCTGCGGCACGGGATATTTCTGCACGCACAATCCTTCTACCTCACGGCGGTCAGGCAGCGGAATATCCTGCCAGAGTTTCTCTGTTATAAAAGGTATAAAGGGGTGTAAAAGCCTGAGTGATACCTCCAGTACATGCACAAGTGTATTAATCGCGGCGTTGCATGCCTGCTTATCATCACCATAAAGTGTAAGTTTAGACATCTCAATGTACCAGTCGCAGAATTCATGCCAGATAAACTGGTACAGGATACTCGCTGCGTCATTGAATCTGTATTCTGCAAGTGCTGCGTTCACTTCTGAAATAACATCCGAAAGCCTGCTTAAAATCCATCTGTCTGCAAGGCTCAGGGAGTCAATCTCTTTTATATCCTTACAAAGTAATAACGGCTGTTTTATGTTCATAAGAATAAACCTTGAGGCATTCCATATCTTGTTCAGAAAGTGTCTGTAACCTTCAACCCTGTCCACTGAAAATTTTATGTCCCTGCCCTGCGCCGCAAATGCAGTTAGCGTAAATCTGAACGCATCAGTGCCGTAATTGTCAATCAGCTCCAGAGGGTCAATCACATTGCCCTTTGACTTGCTCATCTTCTGCCCGTATGCATCCCTGATAAGCGCATGGATATAGACATCCCTGAAAGGCACATCTCCCATAAACTTAAGCCCTGACATAATCATCCGCGCCACCCAGAAGAAAAGGATATCAAAGCCTGTTACAAGGACATCAGTCGGATAAAACTTCCTGAGGTCATCAGTCTCATCAGGCCAGCCGAGGGTTGAAAACGGCCAGAGAGCGGATGAAAACCACGTATCCAGCATGTCCTCTTCCTGAATTAATGCCGATGCCCCGGCACCGCAGTAAGGACATGCCTCCGGCGTTTCCCTTGATACGATAATTCCGCTGCGCATTGCGCATTCCTCGTTTTGCATTTCCCTGCAGTACCAGACAGGAATCCTGTGTCCCCACCATATCTGCCTTGAGATGCACCAGTCTTTGATGTTCTCCATCCAGTCAAAATAGCTATTTTTCCATCCTGAAGGTATGATGTTTATCCTGCCGTCCCTGACAGCACTGATTGCCTCCTCTGCAAGAGGCTTCATCTTCACAAACCACTGTTTTGAAAGATAAGGCTCAATCACGGTCTTACACCTGTAGCAGTGTCCAAGACCGACGAGGTGTTCCTTCACATCCACAAGAAGGCCAAGGTCGCTCAAATCCTTAAGGATATTTTCACGGCATTTGTATCTGTCCTGCCCACTGTAAGGTCCTGCCCCCTCTGACATCTTCCCTTCCTCAGTCATTATCTTCACAAAAGGCAGATTATGCCTCTTTGCTATATCAAAATCATTCGGGTCATGTGCAGGCGTCACCTTAACAGCGCCGGTGCCAAAAGACATATCAACAAATTCATCTGCAATCACAGGAATCTCTTTATTTAAAACAGGCAGCGTTACTGTCTTTCCGACAATATCTTTATACCTTTCATCAGCAGGATTAACTGCAACAGCAGTGTCGCCAAGCAGGGTCTCAGGCCTTGTCGTTGCGACAACCAAATGCCCCTTGCCCGCTACAAAAGGATACTTAATGTGATAGAGCTTGCCCTTGACATCATCATGCTCAACCTCAAGGTCAGACAGTGCCGTCTGGCATCTCGGGCACCAGTTAATGATATAGTCGCCCCTGTAAATCAGCCCATCTTCGTAAAGCCTGATGAAGACCTCTTTTACAGCTCTTGACAAGCCTTCATCAAGGGTAAACCTCTCCCTGCTCCAGTCGCATGATACACCCATGCGCTTTAACTGGTGGATAATCCTGTCGCCGTACTGTTTCTTCCATTCCCAGACCTTCTGTACAAACGCCTCCCTGCCGATTTGATGCCTGTCAAGCCCTTCTTTTTTAAGCTCCTTATCAACAACATTCTGTGTTGCTATACCGGCGTGGTCTGTCCCCGGCAGCCATAATGCGTTAAAGCCCGACATCCTCTTCCATCTGATAAGGATGTCCTGAAGGGTTACATCAAGGGCATGTCCGAGGTGAAGAGAGCCGGTAACATTCGGAGGGGGAATAACAATGCAGTATGAGGGTTTTCCGCTTTTTGAATCAGCGCGGAAATAACCCTTCTCAAGCCAGAAATTATACCACTTTTCCTCTATATCTTTTGGGTTATAACTTTTTTCAATCATATCCGTGATTAATGGAAGCCTTAATTTTCACCCTTGACCTGAAGAGAAATTGTATTGCTATTTATCAGTAAATGTCAAGAGGAGAGAGGGACACTTCCCGTATTTTTAAGAACTTGAAGAAAACTCTTGTGCTGCAAAGATGGCAGGAAGGCAAAAGCAGAAATGAAAAGAAATAGGGGAAGTGTCCCTCTATTTAATTTATGATTTGACTTAAACAGAAATCATTGGTATTCTATAAAAAAGAATACAATAGGCACACATTTATGAAATATTTTGATTGGAATGATGATAAGAATGAGCTTCTTAAGAAAATGCGAGGGGTGTCATTTGAACAGGTTGAACTGGCAATAGCATCTGGTGATATGGTTGACCGAGTTAAACATCCGAATGCGGCAAACTATCCAAATCAGAAAGTTTTTTTGGTAAAAATAGAAGATTATATCTATTCTGTGCCATATGTAGAAGATGACGATAAAATATTTTTGAAAACAATAATACCAAACAGCAAGGCAACAAAAAAGTATTTAGGAGGCAAAAAATGAAAAAGGTAGCGTATTTGGATAAAAACGAGAGGGCATTGGCACAATCACTTGAAAAAGAAAAATGGGTTTCGGACCTCACTAAAAAAGAGAAAAAAAAATACGAGGAATATGCCCGCTATAGCCTGACCAAACAAAAACGGATCAACATCCGAATGACTGAGAGAGATTTAAAGAAAATTCGGGCGAAAGCTATTGAAGAGGGCATTCAGTATCAATCCCTTATCTCAATGCTAATTCATAAATATAATGAAGGAAAAGTATCAATTAACAAATGGGTGCCCAACAAGAAAATCCAACGGATGGCTGGCAGCCGCCGCTGATTTCAGTCGTTGATTATTGACATTTTAGATGTAGAAATGAAATTTATCATCTGCCCGCAATAATAGATAACCTAACTGTTATGCTGAAATCTCTTGTTCAAAAAAACAGAAGCTACCGCAGGTTTTATGAAAAGAAAAAAATCGGGCTTAAAGCCTTAGAGGGTTTTATTGAACTCGCGAGACTCTCCGCCTCAAGTGCAAACCTGCAGCCTTTAAAATATTTTCTCTCGTGTACGCATGAAACCAACGAAAAGACATTCACATGCCTTAAATGGGCTGGTTACTTAAAAGACTGGCAGGGTCCTCTTAAAGGCGAAAGACCTTCTGCATATATCGTAATTCTTGGCGATACAAATATCAGCAAGGGCTTTGGATATGATGCAGGGATTGCAGCACAGAGTATCTTATTAGGTGCAGTTGAGAAAGGGCTTGGCGGATGCATACTTGGCTCAATTGAAAGGGAGAAACTCAGGAAATTATTAAAGATACCTCAGCATTTAGAAATACTTTTAGTCGCCGCACTCGGAAAACCAAAAGAAAAAGTCGTAATTGAACCGCTTAAAAAAACCGGCGATATCAAGTATTGGCGGGATAAAAAAGATGTTCATCATGTACCTAAAAGGGCGTTAAAGGACATTATCATAAATTAATTATGATTGAACTTCCACACTCCTTTCAGTTATCATAAAATAATGAAAAGAATAATTGTAACAGGCGGTGCGGGGTTTCTCGGCTCTCATCTTTGCGAGAGGCTTCTCAATCAGGGGCATGAGGTTCTCTGCGTTGATAATTTCTACACAGGCAGACGTTCCAATGTTATCCATCTTTTAAATAACCCGCTTCTTGAGGTAATGCGCCACGATATCTGTTTTCCCTTATACGTTGAAGCAGATGAAATCTACAATCTTGCCTGTCCTGCATCTCCGATACATTACCAGTTTGACCCCGTGCAGACCACAAAGACATCCGTTCACGGAAGCATTAACATGCTTGGACTGGCAAAGCGCCTGAAAATAAAAATACTGCAGGCATCAACAAGCGAGGTATACGGAGACCCTAAGATTCACCCCCAGCCTGAAGCTTACTGGGGCAATGTAAACCCCGTAGGAGTGAGGTCATGTTATGACGAGGGGAAACGATGCGCAGAAACACTTTTCTTTGACTATCACCGTCAGCATAAATTGAGGATAAAGGTTGCAAGGATTTTCAATACATACGGACCGAGGATGCACCCTAATGACGGACGCGTTGTAAGCAACTTCATATTGCAGGCACTGCGCGGAGAGAACGTTACCGTCTATGGGGACGGCAGTCAGACAAGGAGTTTTTGCTATGCTGACGATTTGATTGAAGGTCTTATCAGGCTTATGAATACTCCTGATGGTTTCACGGGACCTGTGAATCTGGGCAACCCCTCTGAATTTACAATCCTTGAGCTTGCCGAAAAAATTATTAAGCTCGCTAAATCCCGCTCTAAGATAATACAAAAACCTCTTCCGCAGGATGACCCCATACAAAGACAGCCCGACATAACTCTTGCTAAAAAGGTGCTTAACTGGAAACCAACGGTCAATCTTGAAGAAGGGCTTAAAAAAACAATAGCTTATTTCAAAAAGTTGATAAAGTAAGTAGGCTGGTTTGCAAAATCAATATGCAGTAAGACCCTGAACCCCGATGAACATCGGGGTTCAGGGTGACAATAACGGCGGGTTGATAATAAACACATCCTCCCTTATGCCTTTTATAACAACCTTCCTTCCCTCAACGTTAAGCCTGCCTTCTGAAAAAAGTCTTATGGCTAAGGGGAAAATCTTGTGCTCCTGAGTCAGTATCCTTTCTGAAAGGCTTTCTTCCGTATCATCATGGTAAGCAGGGACTGCTGCCTGAATTATTACCGGTCCTGTATCAACGCCTTCATCTACAAAATGCACAGTACAGCCTGAAATCTTAACGCCGTAATCAACAGCCTGCTTTTGCCCATGGAGCCCGGGGAACGACGGCAGAATTGCCGGGTGGATATTCATTATTTTGTTATGGAATTCTCTGGTAAGCGACTTTCCAACAACTCTCATGAAACCTGCCAAAACAACAAGCCCTGTATTTCTCGTTTTAAACTCTTTTGCAATACGTGAATAATAAGAATCCCTGTCATGGAAATCTTTGGGGTGTAAAACAAGTGTTTCTACACCGTGCTTTTTAGCCCTTTGAAGTGCATAAGCCTCCGGGTTGTCACTTATTAAAACAGCAATTTTCGCCTTGAGAAAACCTGACTCAATGCTGTCTATAATTGCCTGAAAATTTGAGCCCCTTCCCGATGCCAAAGCGCCGATGTTAAGCATATACCACTCCTCCCTTCCCTCTCTCAACATACCCAATTACAAAGGCCTCTTCACCAAAACGCTGAAGCTTTTTCATAGCATCCTCTAAATCACTTTCCTTGACTACTATAATAAAACCAA
>JACROO010000042.1 GCA_016214355.1 Nitrospirota bacterium
ACATTGTCAAAGGAAAGCAGTCTCTGATATTGCTTTATAAGTGCGTTCTTCGGCTCTGTCAGAATCCTTATAAGGTCCTGCTCGCTAAGTTCATCAAGGGCTGCTATGACAGGGAGACGTCCAACAAATTCTGGGATGAGCCCGTATTTGATTAAATCCTCAGGCTGAACCATGCCGAGAATTTCTCCTATTTTCTTTTCCTCTCTGCTTATTGCCTCGGAGCCGAACCCGAGAGTTTTTTTGCCGGTTCTCTGCTCTATTATCCCGTCAAGCCCAACAAATGCACCTCCACAGATAAATAAAATGTTTTTCGTATTTACCTGAACAAATTCCTGATGCGGATGTTTCCTGCCTCCCTGCGGTGGAACGTTTGCAATTGTCCCTTCAATAATCTTTAAGAGTGCCTGCTGGACGCCTTCGCCTGAGACATCCCTTGTTATAGAGGGGTTTTCGCTCTTACGGCTTATCTTGTCTATCTCATCAATATACACAATGCCCCTCTGCGCCTTTTCAACGTCATAGTTTGCCGCCTGCAGAAGTTTAAGGATTATATTTTCAACGTCTTCTCCCACATACCCTGCCTCTGTAAGTGTTGTGGCATCTGCTATGGTAAAAGGAACATCAAGGAACATAGCAAGTGTGTGAGCAAGGATAGTTTTGCCTGTGCCGGTTGGTCCGATGAGGAGGATGTTGCTTTTCTGAAGCTCTATGTCTGATTTTTCAGGACTGTTTATTCTCTTGTAATGATTATGAACAGCAACGGAAAGCGTCTTTTTAGCCCTGTCCTGCCCTATTACGTAATCGTCAAGGAAATTTTTTATTTCCTTTGGTACAGGAAGTTTTGTTGATATGGCTATATCAAATGAGGTATCCATTCCCTCTGCCATAATTTCATTACATAAGCCCAGACACTCATCACATATATAAACCGAAGGTCCGGCAATGAGCTTCCTCACCTCATCCTGCGGCTTGCCGCAGAAAGAGCATTTTACATTGCTGCTGCTTCTCTGAGTCATTCTGTTATCACGCATAATTATCCTCTCTCATTTTTTTATAGTTACTATCACTTCGTCAACAATGCCGTATTCCTTAGCCTCTTCCCCTGTCATAAAGAAGTCTCTCTCTGTATCAACATGTATTTTTTCAACCGGCTGTCCTGTGTGTTTTGAAAGAATAATATTGAGCGTATCTTTCATTTTGAGGATTTCTCTTGCATGGATTTCAACATCTGTTGCCTGTCCGTGAAATCCCCCTATCGGCTGATGTATCATTATCCGCGAATGCGGAAGGGCAAACCGCTTCCCTTTTGTGCCTGCTGCAAGGAGCAGTGCTCCCATGCTTGTTGCCTGACCCATACAGTATGCAGCTATGTCAGGCTTCACATACTGCATAGTATCATAGATGGCGAGCCCTGAAGAGACGATGCCGCCCGGGGTATTTATATATATATGAATGTCTTTGTCGGGGTCTTCTGACTGAAGGAAGAGCATCTGCGCAATAATTGTATTTGCGGCAATGTCGTCTATCGGGGTGCCTAAGAATATAATCCTGTCCTTCAGGAGCCTTGAATATATGTCATATGCCCTCTCTGTCCTTCCTGTCTGCTCTATAACTATCGGTATTAAACTCAATGTATTCTCCTTTCATAGTTTAGTTTTGTCTTATGACTATTTATATCAGCGAATCTGGTATTATGTCAAGAGTGAATCCGGCGAGGTCCTTGCAGAACCCTTTAATTTGTGTGTTAAGATGTGGTATGTCTAAATCTTTGAGACCAACCACCTCAAAGGTCAGGGAGGCGCTTTTTAATATCCTGCGGAATAAAATTGTCGGTGCCAGTTTTCTTGACCTTTATTCAGGGACAGGCGCTGTCGGGATTGAGGCGCTGAGACAGGGGTCTTCAGAGGTGGTGTTTATTGAGGCAAGCAGGATTTATACGCGGGATATCAGACATAAAGTTTCGGCACTTGGTTTTGAAGGGAAATCAAAAATTATTACAAAAAAAGTCCTCCTGTTTCTCAGAAGCGAAGAATTAAAAAACACGGGTTTTGATATAATATTTTTGGATCCGCCGTACCACACAAATGAGGTAATAGAGGCTTTGACAGCCATTGGCAAAATACATCTGCTTAAACATGACGGGGTTGTGATTGCCGAGCATTTTGCAAAAAGACAATTACCGCATGAGGCAGGTACTCTGAGGTTTGTTAAAGATTATAAATACGGTGAGACGATGCTGAGTTTTTATAAAAATATATAAGTTGCAGGATGCAAGATTCAGGATACAAGACATTGCAAATTGAAAAGTTAACAATTATCACTTTAAATTTAATATGCTAAGTTTGCAATGATAATTTCGAAATTTATTTTTTATAATATTATGTGCCTTATAGTGTAATAATTTAAACTACGAGGTGAACAATGAAGACAGCTATCTATCCCGGTACATTTGACCCTATTACTAACGGGCATATAGACCTGATTCAGAGGACGCTTAAGATTTTTGATGAAGTAATTATTGCCGTTGCGCCAAGTCCCAGGAAACAACCGCTCTTTACACTTCAGGAAATGCTCAGACTGATAAAGCAGTCTATCGCAGGGTTAAAAGGTGCTAAGGCAGAAGTCTTTAACAGTCTTTTAGTGGATTATGTCAGGAGTAAAAAAGGTGTTGCAATTGTACGCGGACTCAGGGCAGTATCGGATTTTGAGTACGAGCTACAGATGGCGCTTATGAACAGACGGCTTGATATGAATATTGAGACAGTGTTTATGATGCCGAGTGAAGAGTATACATTTCTTACTTCTACGATGGTTAAGGAAGTAGCCTTTTTCAGAGGGGTAGTTACCGGCTTGGTTCCTGCGGTAGTTGAAAAGGCACTTAAAAAGAAGTTTAAATATTAAAATCCGGAAGCGGCATAAGGATTATGCAGGATGATATAAGAGCAACAAAAGTTTGATTAATGAGAGGAAATGGTAGGCGATGTAGGGATTGAACCTTACAGTTGACAGTTAACAGTATAACAACTAAAAAACTGATATATATTAAGAAAAACTTTATGATTAAATCAATCAGCATGTGGGTGTATCCCTTGACTTTCATCATTACCTTCTTTTATCTTTAAACTTAATTCGTTAAGTCAATCAGCAAAGGAGAAATCATGGCAGGCATAAAGATTGGTATTATCGGTGGTTCCGGTATGGACGACCCGAGCCTGATGAAGGACAAGAAAGAAAAAAAGGTAAAGACCCCTTACGGCAATCCTTCCTCCCCGCTTACCATCGGGAAGATAGACGGCGTTGAAACGGTTATCCTTGCCCGTCACGGCAAGAACCATTCCATTTACCCCACAGGAGTTAACTTCAGGGCTAATATACATGCCCTGAAAAAACAAGACTGCACACATATACTTGCTACTACTGCTGTCGGCTCTCTCAGAGAAAAAATAAGACCGGGTGACATTGTATTTGTAGACCAGTTCATAGACTTTACAAAACACAGACCCCTGACATTTCACGACGAAAAGGTTATACACACGCCGATGAGCGAGCCATTCTGTGAAGGTTTGCGTTCCCTGCTTATTAAATCTGCAAAAGAGCTTAGAATCAGGCATCACACAAAAGGCACGGTCATTACAATAGAAGGACCGAGGTTCTCTACAAAGGCTGAGTCGCACTTGTTTAGGAGTTTCGGCGCGGATGTTATTAACATGTCTACAGTCCCTGAGGTCATACTTGCAAGGGAGGCAGGTATTTGCTATCAGACAATAGCGATGTCCACGGATTATGACTGCTGGAAAAAAGGCGAGGAGCCTGTAACATGGGAGATGATACTGTCCATAATGAAAAAAAATGCTGATAATGTAAAAAGGCTGCTCTTAAAGACTATCCCGAAGATTAAAAATACAAAATGTCATTTTTGTAAACCCCGTTAGAAAGTTCGGGGCATTTTTTCTAACGGGGTAAATCATAGCCGACGGCTTATAGAGGAGGAAAACTAATGACCATCAAGTCAAGAATCAGGACAATACCGGATCACCCGAAAAAGGGCATAATGTTCAGGGACATAACGACGCTTCTGAAGGACCCTGTAGGCTTCAGGCTTGTTATTGACAATTTTACCCAGAGATACATAAAAGGCGATATTAATTTTGATGTAATTGTTGGGATAGAGGCGCGCGGTTTTATAATCGGCGGAGCGCTGTCATATGCGCTTGGGAAGGGTTTTATTCCTATAAGAAAGGTGGGCAAGCTCCCTGCAGAGGTGGTAAGCCACGAGTATCAGCTTGAGTATGGTACTGATACAGTGGAGATGCATAAGGATGCCATAGAACAAGGGACAAGGGTTCTTCTGGTTGATGACCTCCTTGCTACAGGCGGGACAGCCCTTGCTGCAGCGGTACTTGTGGAAAAGCTCGGCGGTACGGTCTCTGAGATGGCATTTATTGTTGACCTCCCTGATGTAGGCGGTGCCAAGAGGCTCATAGAGAAAGGGTATAAAGTTTTTGCGTTAACGGAGTTTGAAGGAGACTAAAAATTAAAGACAGTCGTCAGTTCATATCTGACAGTTAACAGTCTAAAAACTAACATCTAAAAATGGAGATTAAAATAAATAAAGGCATTTTATCACTCGTTGAAGGCGATATAACCAAGCAGGACACAGAAGCCGTTGTTAATGCAGCGAATAAAAGTCTTAGAGGCGGAGGCGGGGTTGACGGGGCAATTCACAGGGCAGGGGGACCAAGAATACTTGAGGAATGTCTAAAGATAGGCGGCTGTGAGACAGGCGAGGCAGTTATAACCGCAGGAGGCAATCTAAAAGCAAAATATGTGATTCACACCGTTGGACCTATTTATAGAGACGGGCTTTACGATGAGGCAAAGCTCCTAAGGAATGCGTATCAAAACAGCCTGAAACTTGCATCATCAAAAGGCATAAAAAGCATTGCATTTCCGTCAATAAGTACAGGGGCTTACGGCTATCCTTTAGAAGATGCGGCTGAGATTGCACTTAAGACCACCATTGTTTATCTTCAGACACATACAGAGATTGGGCTTATACGTGTTGTGCTTTTTGTACAAAAAACCTACGAGGTTTACGGGAAGGTTTTAAAACGCCTGTTAGAATCTTAAGCAGGAGTTTTCTTTATCTTTAAATACCTTCTTACAGCCATCGTTGTTACCCCTGATAAAAAGAGGATTGCGCTTACAGGCTCAGGAACAACAGCTGTACCGCTGGTTACCCCGCTGGTATAAGATAACTCTTCTGTAGAAGTTACAAAATAGGCGCCAAAGTCAATGTCGCCTGCCGGATAGTTTGTTTTAAAGCTGAAGCCGGGGAGAGAGTTGCCAGCAAGGATGTAGTTAGTATTACTATAGACAGGTTCTCCTTCTGCGAATACATCTGTATAGGTACTATCATAATAACCCGTACTCTCCCAATTAATCCATCCTGTTGGAGTAGTTAACCATACCCATGAGTCTTGCCCGTTATAAGATGAACCATAATATAAACCTATATCCGCCAGTTTTTCTTCTGCGGTAGAGGTATTAGATGCAGTATAATCGTAAAGATACCAGCCATTAGGCAGCCTTGTTTCAAGGTAAGTTAAATTTGCTGATGCAGTTGCCCATGACATCTGGGAAACCATAAGTATGTTTACTATTAGAACGGCAAATATGAAAAGTTTTTTCTTTCTCATTAATGTGTCCTCCTGCTTAAGAAACTGCAAAACCTGTGCCAAAACAATATAGAAAATGCTTTGCTGATTCTTTAGATGCCTGTAAAATAGTCAAACATGTGATTAGCGTTAAGTCAAGACAAATACCAACATCAAGAAAATAAGAGGAAATTGTAGTTTTTATTATGATGCAAGAACTTTGTGAGGGCACAAAATCAAACCTGATTAAGAATGAAATTTAGCGGCAGGAGGGAAATAATTATAATACTATAGAGTGTCAAAAGTGTAAAAAATTACGTGTATGTTATATTACATAAGTGTAATATGTTACAGCTCAATATTTAATTATTTAGATTTAACTCTCTGATTTTTCAATAATATTAGTGTTTGATAAATCGCTAATCCATGCGTGTAAAAATCATTTACTTTCAGCACGTTACAGTTAAAAAATATTACAATATAAACGGTAGGAAATAATACTAACTAAGAACTATAAATACAGGCAATATTTTTTGATAAACCCGAAAAATGCAATTGGACACAGATTAACACAGAAACTACACGATTTTTAAAATAAAAATTAGTTTGTTTTTAGAAAAAATATTTAAATATTTATCTGTACAAATCTTTATAAATCCGTGTCCTAATATTTTTCAAATGCATTATTGGGGTAAATGAGATGGGTAAGTCCGGATACTAAAAAAAAGGGGGTGTGCACCCCCACTAAAGTTAACATTCTGCTACAGCCTTTACGTTTTCCATGTATTTAACAATCCTCTCGGGGTCACATGAAATGCACATATCAATCCCCTGGATTATTCGCATATCCATACATAGCATATAAGCGCGCTTGAGTTCCGGATTATTGATTTGCTGTATTACTAATGCCTTTGGCCTGACATAAACTTTACTGCAGTTCATGCATATCCAGATGAAGTTATACTTTGAGGCTTCAAGACAATTTTCACAGACATAGATTTTAATACCCAGCATGGTTTCAACATGGGTTGAGGTATATTCATGCTTACAGATATTGCAATGATGCAACTCGTTATTAATTTCCAGCATTTCAACCCCCTTTCTTTAACGTACTGCCGTTTATACTTTAATCAACGTCCCCCAAAATATTAAATGCAATTTTCATGCTTGAAAAATATAAGTACAGAATATAGTTGTGTAAGAAAACTCAGTATTTTTCAATATGCATAAGGATACAAAATATCAGTAAAGTGCGTTAAAATAGCACCTGTATGATGAACAGCAGAACACTGAAAATTTTTTTCTCAGGCATAGCAGGAAGCGGTGTATCAGCAATTGCAAGCTTTCTGTCTGATAAAGGTCATATTATTGCCGGCTCTGACAGGGCGTTTGACAGAGAATCCAGTCATCCCCTTAAAGAGGTATTTCAATCCATGGGAATTACTATTGTGCCTCAGAACGGTGGTGGCATAGATGATACCTTTGATTTTGTGGTCTTCAGCACTGCTGTTGAACCCGGCCAACCGGAGATACTGAAGGCGAAAGCAATCGGGGTTACTATTAAGACAAGGCCTGAGTATCTTGCTGAGATTGCAACATCTTTTACCGCAATTGCTGTCTCAGGAACGAGCGGCAAGTCAACTACTGCTGGGCTGCTTGCATTTCTGATGAGCAGACTCGGGCTTAATCCAAATTTTATTGGTGGAGGAAGGGTAAAACAGTTTAAATCATACGTAAATCCCGGCAATTTCCTCACCGGAAGTTCGGAGTATTTTGTTATTGAGGTGTGCGAGTCAGACGGCACTGTTGTAAATTATAAACCTCAGTATTCAATTATTTTAAATCTCAGTCTTGACCACCACCCTGTTGAGAAAACTGCTGAAATGTTTAAAAGCCTCATAAAAAATACAAGTGAGAAAGTCTTAATAAATGCCGATGATGAGAACCTGAGAAGGATAATCAGCAGTGATGCAGTCACCTTTTCCATAAATAATCCTTCGCGTTACAGGGCAGATACAATAGGATATAAGCCGTTCAGTACAGAGTTTTCTCTGCATGAAACGAGATTCTGTCTTTCAATCCCCGGTAAGCACAACCTTTATAATGCCCTTTCATGCATTGCCCTGCTTTCAGAAATTGGAATGCCGCTGAACAATATTGCTGATGTGCTGCCTGAATTTCTTGGGATTGAGAGGCGGTTCGACATACATCTGAATGACGGAGAAAGACTTGTTATTGATGACTATGCACATAACCCCCACAAGATATCATCTCTAATGGAGACGGTTAAACATCTCAGAGATAGTATCTGCTACATATTCCAGCCTCACGGTTTTAGTCCTACCAGGCTGATGAATCATGAATATATCAATACCTTTGCAAAAAATCTTCGTGACTCTGACCACCTGATACTTCTTCCGATATTTTATGCCGGAGGAACTGCCGATAAGGACATATCAAGCCATGACCTCAAAAATGGAATAAAAGCTAATGGAAAATCTGCGGAGGTTGTGGAAGATAGAAAAGATATTCTAAAAATGCTTCACGAATATCACGCCTGCGTTATCTTTGGAGCACGGGATGAAACGTTATCTGATTTTGCAAAAAAAATAGCAGAGATTTTGTCCCATAAATAATTTTTACATTTATTTGTAATTACTGCTAACCACGTATTTTTAAAAAAATGCATTTTTTGTGATTTGCATCACATTAATCCAGATTGCTCAGTGGTAGACTTAAATCAAGGCAAGCTTCATATAACCTTCCGTAAGTAGTGTGGCAGTTATACTGCCACACTACCCCCTCCTTTTTTCAGGCTGTATATGAAATTTAAATTACTGCCTTGCAGTTTTCTTTAATCTCATCTTTATTCAGCATCCCTATAATAAATGAATCCAGAAAGGGAAGTTCATTCACGTACTCAACCGCCTCTTTTGCTTTATTTTTAAGTCTGCCCTCGGCTAATACCTTCATTCCCACAACCCCTTTTGATTGAGAATGAGTTATCCTGAGGATATCCTCAACTTTTTTTAGTTCATCTGCGGACACCTTCTGCAATTCAGCAGCAGGACGCATTATTGATATAAATTTTTTTGGTATGAGAGGTTTTACAAATTTTTTTATCCATGAGACAGACGCGAGCTGGTCGTAAAGACCGAGTGTGCAGGTATCCATGCATAGCCCATCCACATTTATCCTCGCCCATACCACATCTATCTCCGGGGTTTCTGTAACCGCTTTTAATGCGCTTAGTCCGTGAGAAGACAGACCCACGGCCCTGACCTTGCCGTCCCTTTTAAATTCAAGCAGTGCATGCAGGGCAGGGAGTCTTGTGTTTAATTCACGGTCAGTTCTTACCCCATGAAGCAGGCAGACATCAATGTAATCGAGATTGAGCTCTTTAAGTGAAGCATTAAAATTCCTGAGTGTGTCTTTTTTATGAGTTGTTCTTTCTTATCCATTAAGGCCTGTGCGCAGTGACCTGACGGATGCGCTGTTCCGGTTCCAATGCCGAGCCTTGAGACTTCTATATCTGTCCTGCCGAGTTTAATTTTTTTCATTTACTTCCAAAGATAATTGTAAAAAGTTTGATATTATTTTGCAATGGTGTCTAACAGGCATGAGTACAATTGAATTTATTGGTAAGACTGGAAATAAAGAGCGCCTTAAATGATTAAACTCTTGCTGTCAATCCGTACTTTTTTATCTTATATCCTATCTGCCGTGATGTAATTCCAAGGAGTCTTGCTGCCTTAGCCTGAACCCATCCAGTTTTTTCAAGTGCATGGAGAATATTTACCGATTCTATTTCCTCAACATTAGCCCTTAACGATGCTGATATATCAAGGCTTTTAATCCGAGGGATGCTGAGCGAGACCGGCAGGTCGTTGGCTGTGATTTTATCTGAACGCGACATGATTACAAGCCTTTCAATTGTATTTTCAAGCTCTCTGACATTGCCGGGCCAGTCGTAGCTGAGGAGAACTTGCAGTGCATTTTTATCCAGGCTGACTGAACGGTTATTCTCCTTATTAAATTTTTTCAGGAAATGTTCAACCAGCAGTGCGGTATCTTCTTCCCTTTCCCGCAGGGGAGGCAGAACTATTGGTATTACATCAAGCCTGTAATAGAGGTCGTCCCTGAATCTGCCTTCCGATACAAGTTTTTCAAGATTTTTGCTCGTCGCCGCAACAATCCTTACGTCAACCTTTATTGTCCTGTCTCCGCCCACACGTTCAAATTCCTTTTCCTGCAGAACTCGCAATATCTTAGGCTGAAGTACTGCCGGCAGATCGCCGATCTCATCAAGGAAAATAGTTCCGCCTTCTGCAAGCTCAAATCTGCCCTTCCTTGAAGAAATTGCCCCTGTGAATGCACCCTTCTCATGTCCAAACAGTTCAGACTCTAAAAGCCCTTCGGGTATTGAGGCACAATTGAATTTTATGAAAGGACCTTTGCTTCTTGGGCTCCGATAATGTATTGCCTTGGCAATTAATTCTTTGCCGGTGCCGCTTTCGCCGCGTAAAAGTACAGTTGATTTTGACGGCGCAACCCGATGCACAGCCTCAAAGACTTCCTGCATTCTGTCGGACTGTCCAAAGATGTTCTCTATGCTGTATTTCCCTTTTAACTCCCTTTTTAAGCGCTGTTTTTCTTTTTCAACTTCTTCATAGCTTTCCCAGAGCTTGACAAATTGGGCTATTAATGAGGCAACGATTTCAAGAACCCTGAGGTCATCATCTACGGCGCCAAGTTCTTTTGAATAAATCCTGTCAACGCTTAATACCCCTAATACCTCATTCTTAAATTTTATCGGAACGCATAAGAAGGAAATACCGTCTTTTTCAGGCCTTGAGCCTGTCTTATTGAGGAATAAAGGCTCCTTGCCGATATTCGGGATTACCATCGGAATCCCTTTCATAAGTACACGGCCTACAATGCCCTCTCCTATGCGGTACTTGCCCCTTTCAATATTTTCCTTTGTCAGCCCGTGCGATGCAACAATGCGCAGCTCTCTTGAGGATGGGTCAAGCAAAAATACACAGCCCCTCTGCATTTCCAGAAGATTTCCAATTGTTGACATGGCAGAGTGAAGATTGTATTCAAGTGAAAATGACCTTGTCAGTACTTTACTGACTTCAAGTATTGCAGTAAGTTCTCTGTTTTTACGGAGAATAAGGTCAGTTTTGTTGGTTTTGTTTATTTTCCTTCCCATCAATAACCGCGAACAATTTGTTGTCTACCTGAGCAACATAAACCACATATTTGCTGTCTTCATTAAAGATTAAAGAGCCTGTCTTAATTTCATCATACTGCTTTCCCTCTTTGCCGTTAACGACAACGAACCACTTATCGCCTGTATTAATCAGATACGCTACCCGATTGCTGTCAGGACTGAAGATGAGGCTATGTATGCTCTGGTATTGTTTTCCCTCCTTTTCATCAACAACTACGAACGGGCTGGCACCTGCATGTGCAACATAAGCTATATGCTTACTGTCAGGGCTGAAGACAGGAAAGCCTACAAACTCATATTGTTTCCCTTCCTTCCCGTCAATGACCGGATACCACTTATTATCTGACTGTGCCGCATAAGCCAAATGCTTGCTGTCAGGGCTGAAAACAACTGAATTAGTCCTGATATTGTTGTATTGCTTTTCAATTTTCCCGTCCATAGCTACAAACTGTTTATTTTCTTTGTGAGCTATATAAGCCGCATGCCTGCTGTCTGGGCTGAAAATAATATTGCTGACAGCTTCATATTGCTGTTCGTCTTTCCCGTCAATGACTGCAAACCACTTTTTGCCTTTCCGGGCAGTATAAGCTGTGCGTTTGCTGTCAGGACTGAAGATAAGACCGCTGATTGCATCGTATTTCTTTCCTTCTTTGCCGTCAACTGCAACTAACCATTTATTGCCGATTTGGGCAGCATAAGCTACTCGTTTACTGTCTGGGCTGAAAGTGAAAGAGTTAACAGCATTGTATGGTTTGTCTTTTTTCCCGTCAATAACTGAAAACTGTTTATCACCCCTGCGGGCTGTATAAACCACACGCCTGCTGTTAGGGCTGAAAACAATAGAACCCACAGCATCGTAGTGTTTTTGTTCTTTTTCGTCAATGACTACAAACCACTTATTGGCAGAATAAGCCGCATAAGCCATACGTTTGCTGTCAGGGCTGAAGACAAGGGATTCTGTCCCGATGACTTCATAGTGTTTTTGTTCTTTTTCGTCAATAACTGCAAACCACTTATTATTTAACTTGGCTGCATAAGCTACATGCCTGCTGTCAGGACTGAAAACAGGTGTATATTTCAAGATGCCCTCGTATATTCTCCCCTTTTCCCTGTCAATTGCTGTCAGGAACTGCTGGGTTTGTTTTAAATACATAACATAAGCCACATGCCTGCTGTCAGGGCTTATTTTAAGGGACGGTCTTAACCAAGCGGCAAGACTAACCTCAGTTATGAGCTGTTCTGATGCGCTTGTGTCCTGGGGTGTTTTTTCTGTCTCTGCCCATGCTTTTGTATGGATGAACGCAATAATGAAAGCTAAACATACAAATAAAAATTTCTTAAACATTTTTATTTATTCCTCCTTTTTGAGTTGTCATGGCAGTATTTAATACTATCATGTGAGGAACATCTTTGTTATATGTTCTCAACCATCTCCCACACGCCGCAGGGGCATGTGCCGGCGCAGAAACCGCACCCGATGCATTTTTCATCGTCAACAACGTATTCATATGGAGGGTCTTCGCCTTTTTTCTTAATGCGCGTGATTGCACCCCAGTAACACACATTTTCACATATCCTGCAGTCGCGGCATGTCCCGCATGAAAGACATTTTTCAGCCTCCTTTTTAGGTGAAAACCGGTCTATCTGACAGCGTTCATAGTAAACGCCTTTCACTTTCTCATAAGGGATGACCTGTTTTACCTCAGGCATATAGTCATAATGCATTAACTGTGAATGAATCACATCAGCGGTTATTCTCCCCTGTCCTATTGCATGTGTGACAAGCCCGGGTTTTGTTGCATCACCAATCGCAAAGACCTTGACATCTGATGTCTGCCCCAGCTTATTTACAGCAATCCAGCCGTTCTCTGCATGAATAGGTGGCGGAAGAAAGTCAACCACAGGCACTTCTCCCACGGCTGCGATTACAAGGTCAGCGTCCATGAATGTGCTGTCTTTAAAATAGATTTTTTTTGCCTTTTTGTCATATCTGTCAACGAATTTCGGGTAGACTGTCTCTGTGCCTCTGGATTTTGCCATTTCCAGTTCTTTCCCAAACGCTGCCGGCTTCTGTATATCCACTGCAGTGACCGACCTTGCTCCGCATTGAAATGCCTGTGATGCAACATCCATCCCCACGTTGCCTGCACCTATAATGATTACCTTCTTGTCTTTCAGCGCGGGAAGTTTGCCCAAATTAATTCCCTTCAGGAATTCTATTGCCTGAACAACGTGTTCAGAGCCTGGAAACTCAAGGGTGCGTGGCTTGTGCGCACCGCATGCTACAATAACGGCCTCATGGTCATTGTATATTTCTTTAAACTTTTTCTGGTTTATTTTATCTCCAAGATGCACCTTAACACCTGCTGCCCTGAATCTTGAAAGCTCCTTAAGGAGTATCTTATGGGGCAGACGCCCTCTCGGGATGCAAAGTTCTATCTTCCCGCCGAGTTTGTCCTCTGCCTCGTATAAATCAACAGCGTGTCCCTTTAGACTGAGCTGCCATGCTGCAGAAAGTCCTGCAGGCCCGCCGCCTATTACAGCAATCGTATGCCCTGTGGGTCTTGCATGTTTTGGAGCCTTGATGTTAAGGCTCAGCCTTCCAAGTTCCTGTACATTTAACGGCTTGTCAATAGTCCCTCTTGTGCAACTCTGCATGCAGAGGTTAGGGCATATCTGTCCGCATACAGTTGCCGGCAGGGGGCTGTACTGAAGCACAAGTTCTAATGCCTCGCGCATCCTGCCCTCTCTTATAAGGCGCGCCCTTTTATGTGTCGGGATAAGAGTGGGACAATTATAAGCGCATGGCGGGGTATACTTGCAGTTATTCCATAAAGGTTTGTTCCGCCTGTTGTCACCGGTTGTTATATAAGGAAGGATTGTCCGGTCATGGGTAAGATACTCCGCAAATATTCCGCCTGTGCCTGTTTCTTTTTCCCAGACCTCGGTTTTGAATTTAGAGGTTGTTATTCTGGAGGATTGCTTCCTTTCGGCCTTTTCAGCAGGGGTATAAGCAATAATTTTTTTCCAGTCAGAAGGTGATTTTGTTAATTCATTGTAATAATCTGTACGGTCAATTGCTTCAAGATACTGCTTCATATTTTCAGTAAGCCACTGCCAGTCCTGCGGTGTCAGTTCAACGCATTTGACATCCTTCTGGCTGTAACCATGGACATGTCCTCTGAAGTAGATAGCGCCGCCGACCATGCCTACGCATGGTCTGTAGCCGAGGACATTTTCCGGATTTCTGGGGTTTACCCCGCATACTACGGCAATACCACCTGCCTTGAACTCTGCAAAAGAATCGCCGACATCGCGGAAATACCATGATTGTGGCGGTCCGAATCTTGGGTTGTGTTTTGTCATTGTGTCGCAGCGGGCGCCGCCTCCGCCCTGTACGTAGAGTATTCCCTGTGCTGCTGCATTATGTGCCCCATTTGTGACATCGCCTAAAGGCACTGCCCTTAACGATAATCTCGGTGCCGGACATCCCCATGCTTCCAGGACGCTGCCCGACGGGGCCATCAACAGTAATTGATATCGTTTCATTTCTTGGCCAGATGCGTCCTCCGATTCCGTGCTGTCCATCGGCGGTTATGCGGAGTTCACGCTCACCATCACGAACAGCGTTCTGTATCTGCTCTTCCAGAATTCGTGAGGGAACCCTTTTTCCGTTAATGTTTCCTTTAATCGTTATCTTTTTCATCTTAAATATGAACGGGACACAGATTTTCGCAGATATTCGCAGATTCTTTCACAATCTAAATCTTGATAATCTGTGTTCATCCGTGTCCAAGAAAATTGACTTAAATTTTTAACACGCATAACTTATCTGCAGCCTTTTTGCAATTGCCTTGTCTTCAACGCTCAGTCCGTCTGACATGCCTATCGGAAGTTGTGTTGACCTGCCCATAGGTGCAAATATCTTCCTTAGCTCTATATCTGCTGATTTAAATACTTCAACCACCCGCTCTGCAACTTTTTCTGGGTCAAGCCGGCGGTATAATTTCGGGTCCTGGGTGGTAATGCCCCTCGGGCATCTGCCTGTATTGCAGAGATTACATCTGTTATACTCATCACCAAGACATTCCGCTGCAGCCTGCATTATGTATTTACCTATAGCCGCTGCAGATGCACCTAACATTATTAAGGCAGCGGTGTTTGCAGCAAGGTTGCCTGTCTTGCCAACGCCTCCTGCTGCAATGAGCGGCAGTTCATTCTGTTTCCCCTGTTTCACAAGGTCAAGGTAGCAGTCCCTTAGATTTGATGCTATCGGGTGCCCCATTTTGTCCATTGATACGTTGTATGCCGCGCCTGTACCTCCGTCTTCACCGTCTATATAAAGTCCGGCAGCATAAGGGTTGCGCGCAAGGTTGTTGAGTACTGCCTGTGCTGTCTTTGTCCCTGAAATCTTAGGATACACAGGCACCCTGAACCCCCATGCCATAGACATTGACTGAATCATTTTAGCCACCGATTCCTCAATTGAATATTTTGTCTGATGCGTAGGCGGTGAGGCGAGGTCAACGAACATGGGAACTCCCCGTATATTAGCAATGAGTTTCAGCACTTTGTACGACATAAGTAATCCGCCGTCTCCGGGTTTTGCGCCCTGCCCGTATTTTATCTCTATTGCAGCAGGGTCCTCTTTCATATATGGCAATGCATGAATTATCTCGTCCCAGCCGAAATATCCTGATGCTATCTGGAGTATAAAGTATTTAAGGAATCGTGACTTTAAAAGCCGCGGAGGCATTCCTCCCTCTCCGGAGCACATAACAACAGGCATCCCCTCTGCTTCATTAAGATAAGTAATTCCCATTGCAAGGCCTTCCCACATCGGGGGCGAAAGCGCTCCTACGGACATGCTGCCTATCATAATCGGATATATCTCGCGCACAGGCGGAATGAACACGTCTTTTTCTGTAATCAGCCTGCCGGTTTCTGTCTTTAGCGGCAAATGTTCTGACGGAAGGATCCGCCCCAGAAGTGTACGGATGTGGAATTCATGCCTGCCTGCATCAAGGGCAGGGTCGGTAAGCATGGAAATCCTTGTGAACTTAAGTTTATCAAGCGTTGAGATGCCGGGGTTATTCCTGCGTCCGCCTCTTCTGTACGGCTCCCCGCCTTTGTTTTTATAAAAAAGGAATTTATTATGAGGGTTATGCTCCGGAATAATTGCGTCATTCGGACAGACAAGTGTGCAAATACCGCAGCCTGTACAATAACGGTCAATATCTATTACCTGTTTGACTACATGCGAAACGCTTCTGACTATAGAGGGAACCGGTACCTTGTCCTCCGACTGCACGAGCCTCTGTGAGACAACATCAGGCTCTACTGCCTTAACAGGACACACCGCAGTGCATTTACCGCAGCGCGTGCATCTGTCTTCTCTCCATAGGATTATGTATGGCAATTCTCTTAAAGTCAGTTTATGATTATGGTCTATCCGTGTAGCTGGTTCCATACCATCACCTCCTTGGCATCGGGAGTAACAATGACCATGTCATATTTCATCGGGAATATATCCTTGTATTTATCCATGTCAGGCATTGCCCTGTCAAGCCCGCATTCCTCTGACGTAAGACAGTATTTGCCTTTAGCGCCTCCGACAACGCCCGGTCTTAGTTTCTTAGAGTCCTGAATCATAAAACATGTGCCGTCAGGGATAAAACCGATAACACAATTAGGACCGTCAATACAGAGAGGCCTGAGAGACATCCTGATAAGCCCTAATGCATCGCTGTCTGGACGGTTTTTTGCCTCTGAGGCCTTCAGCGGAGTAATGACATCTTTATAATATGTCAGGGGATAACCGAGCTCTCTGCATACATAATGAAGGATATGCGTAAAGACCTCGCTGTCGCTGTTATATCCCGTGTAACCGGGGTTGCCCCTGCTTGTAAGATATTCCCTTATCGGGACAAATGCCGTGTTTTCGCCGTTGGTCATGGAACAATATCCCTGAATGAAAAACGGATGACATGCATACAGATATATCTGGTAATTGGTATTCTGCCGGCCCTGCGCAAAAATAATCCTGGCTTTTATAGGGTCTTTGTCCAGCCCGAAAAATTCAGCCAACTGCACAGGGTCTCCGACCTCCTTCAGGGTAATGACGTCTGGATAAAACGAAAATACAAAGATTGACCCGTCTTCTTCGCCCATTATTCTCAGTGCAAGACGGGTTTTCATCAGAAGGGCTTCCCTTTCTTTAAAAGGTTTGTTCATATATGCCTTTGGGTACTCATAAACATTAGCTACATAGAAATCATGCCGTTCCGTGCCGGTGCTGTTTTTAATCTTGGGTGCCCAGACGTGTTTAATCTGAAATCCCAGCCGCTCCATGTATTCTTCAAGGGTTTTCATTCCTTTTCTGGAACAGACTGCAGACAGTATTGGGTATTCTCTTAGTTCTTCAAATTCCCCGCCGAGGTTTTTCAATACCAGTCCAAGCCCTGATCCGTCGTGCCCTTCCTTCATCGTGTCAAGGGCGAGTATATTCTCCATTGGAGAGAAGTAATCTTCTGAAGTTATTGCCGTCAGCCTGCACATCGCATCCGCCTTTTCAATTTTGTTCCTGACGCAACATAAATGTTGTATGTTCAAGTTAAAAAAAGCGCCATACCGTTGTTACACCCCGCATGCGGCATAGACGCTCATCGGCAAACGATTGCCGTAGAGATTTATCCTACTCTTTTAGGCATATCGTGTCAAGTAAAAAATAGACAGTAAAGGGTCAGCAGTGCAATGCTGTTGAGGCAGGAAATGGGGGAAGGGGATGCGTTGAAGGTCAACACCTTAGTTTGAAGGCAATTCCGTTACACCTGTGATATTATAAATAATTAGTGAAGGGTTATTATATATGGGCGAGTGGCGGAATTGGCAGACGCGCGCGGCTTAGGACCGCGTCCCTATCGGGATGGAGGTTCAAGTCCTCTCTCGCCCACCAGTCTTAAAACATACAAAGGAAGAAATTAGTTCGGGACGTGCAACCGGGGGACATTTTCCCCCTCTCGCACCATTTAAAAAGTTAAGAGTCAAAAATGACATAACTTTTCACTTTTAATTTTTATTTCTATAATCTTTACTATGTATAAAAAGGTTCTCGCTGCTGTAAACGAGTTCCTCAATTCCGAGGTTGCAGCCAAGTATGCCCTCCACATTGCCAAGGAATGCAAGGCAAAACTCTACCTGTGTTTTATAGCTGAGAAGGGGCTGTCCCATGCGAGTTTCAACGCTGCTGAGGAGACGCTCAGCAGGCTGTTTCTTCGCGCAAGCAGAATGGGTATTGAGACGGAGACTATTACAGAGACAGGGGAGCCTGTCAGAAGGATAGGAGAGATTGCAAGAAAAGAGGGCATTGATATTGTCTTTGCAGCTACAAGAAGGCAGGATGTAAAAAGAAGATTTTATGAGGGCACTGTTGCCAGGAGCCTGCTGTTAAGACTCCCCTGCTCAGTCGCAGTTGTAAGGGTAGTGCATATCGGCAAGATATTCCCCAAAAAAATCCTTGTTCCGTTAAGGACGGGTTTCGGGAGGATTGATGAGAAGGCATTCTTTACTGCAAGGCTTGCTGAATCTTTTGGCTCCAGGGTCTTTGTCTTTCATTCTCCCCGGTCAATAAAAAAGTTTTTTCACGGAGAAATACATCTAACCCATGGTGAACTTGAAAAACAAATGCCGGAGGATGTTTTGCTGTTTGCAGAGAAACTTCAGAAGGACGGAATCCCTTATGAGATAGACCTTGCGTCAGGTAAGACAGGCAGGGCGATTAC
>JACROO010000043.1 GCA_016214355.1 Nitrospirota bacterium
AGAGGCGGTTGAGAATGTCTGGCTCTTTTTTGTCGGTATGGTGGTATTTCTTTCAATGAGTTTTGTAAAGATGCAGCCGAGTGTTTCAATTCCGAGAGACAACGGGGTAACATCAAGCAAAAGAACCTCTTTCACCTCTCCCTTTAAGACGCCTGCCTGAATTGCAGCGCCGGCTGCGACAACCTCGTCGGGATTCACACCCTTATGCGGTTCCTTGCCGAAGAATTCCTGCACTACCTGCTGAACCTTTGGGGTCCTTATCTGTCCGCCTACAAGAATCACTTCATCAATGTCTTTTGGTGTCAGTCCTGCATCTGATAGTGCCCTCCTGCACGGTTCTACTGTCTTCTTTATAAGGTCATCAACAAGTTGTTCAAACTTTGCCCTTGACAGCTTCATTAATAAATGTTTGGGCCCGGCAGCATCGGCAGTGATAAACGGAAGGTTTATCTCTGTTTCCATTGCCGAGGACAATTCTATCTTTGCCTTTTCAGCGCTTTCTTTCAGTCTCTGCAGTGCCATTTTGTCTTTACTGAGGTCAATGCCCTGCTCTTGTTTAAATTCTGAAACCAGCCAGTCCATTATGCGATGGTCAAAATCATCCCCCCCAAGATATGTATCGCCATTGGTGGATTTAACTTCAACAACGCCTTCCCCTATCTCTAAGATTGAGATGTCAAAGGTCCCGCCGCCGAGGTCATAAACAGCAATCTTTTCCTCTTTCTTTTTGTCCATTCCATAGGCAAGTGATGCAGCAGTCGGTTCGTTAATTATCCTTAAGACATTTAACCCTGCAATCCTGCCGGCGTCTTTAGTTGCCTGACGCTGACTGTCATCAAAATACGCAGGCACTGTTATGACCGCCTCGGTCACGGGTTCGCCCAGATAATCCTCCGCAGCCTGTTTTAATTTCTGAAGTATCATTGCCGAAATCTCCGGCGGGGAGTATGCCTTTCCCCGCGCATCTACGTGTGCATCGCCGTTGGAAGCCGATACAATTTTATAAGGAAGCCGATTGATTGCAGCCTTTGCTACCGGTGAGTCAAATTTCCTCCCCATAAGCCTTTTAATGGAGAATATAGTGTTTTCAGGATTTGTGATTGACTGTCTTTTGGCAACCTGCCCGACAAGCCTTTCGCCTTTCTGTGTAAAGGCGACTACTGAGGGGGTTGTACGTGCCCCTTCCTGGTTGGCGATAATTGTCGGCTCCCCGGCCTGCATTATGGCTACAACCGAATTAGTCGTTCCAATGTCAATTCCTACAACTTTCCCCATAATTATTATTCCTCCTGTTTTTCCTGTTTTTCTATTTTAACTTTTTGAGATGATTTTTTAGAGACTCCTACAAGAGACGCTCTCAATACCTTGTCTTTATACATATATCCTTTTCTGAATTCTTTTACTACGCTGTTTTCCTCGCTTTCCTCTGACTCTACCTGAGCCATAGCATGGTGCACAGCCGGATTAAATGGGTTACCGAGGGCAGGGATATCAACTAAACCAAATTTTTCAAGTGTGCTTTTCAACTCTTTTAATGTCATCCTGACGCCTTCTGACAGCGCTGCTGCCGAAGTTTCGTTATTTGAAGAGTGCTGTAGTGCAAGCTCTAAATGGTCAATTACAGAAAGCAAGTCTTTCATAAGCTCCTCATTGGAGTATTTTATTGTTTCCTCCCTGTCTTTAGCTGCACGCCGTCTATAATTTTCAAAATCCGCATATAGCCTTAAATACTTATCGTTTATTTCTGAGAGTTCCTTTTTCGTGGCATCGGAATTATCAGATTTCTCTTCTGCTTTACTTTGCATGTCAACAGGCTTTTCCCCCGTAGTTTCTACAGGTGTGTGAACGTTTTCCTCCTCAGACTCAAGACGCCCGGACTTTACTTTTCTCACGTCTAAATTCCTCATTAACCTTCCGAAAGAATTTCTGTTAATGTCTCTGCCGTGTGGCGAACAAGCGGAATTACATGTTCGTAATCCATTCCGGTAGGACCAATGATTCCAATAGTGCCGCGTGCGATATAGCGGTCTTTATACGTAGAAACTACAATGCTGAAGTCCTCCATTTCATAAATGGTATTTTCTGAACCTATAAAAACCTGAACTCCATCAGACTCAGCTATTTTATCAAGTATTTTTGCTATAAAATGTTTATATTCAATTGCCTTAAAAAGTTTTTTTATCTGTGATATGGTTGCAAAATCAGGAAGATTGTATGTACCGGAAATTTCGCCTGTGTACACATTATATTCTGGTAGCCATGTAATTGCCTCTTTGAATATCCGTAATGCCTTAGCTATAAGTTCATCGCATATTGTTTTCTCGCGGGACATCTGGGAAAGTATTTTTGTTTTAATCTCATTTAAGGTCAGCCCTGTTATTTCATGGTTGAGATAATTTGTTATTTTGTTGAGGTCCCTTTGAGTGAGTACTTCGGCTAATGTAATAAGTTTATTCTTTACTATCCCCTCTTCTGATATAAGGACGCAAAGAACTTTACTATCACTGTGCTTTACAAATCCGATTCGTTTGAGAGTTATTTCTTTTGGCTGCGGCGGGATTGCTACCCCAACATAATGAGAAAATGCAGAAAGTGTTTTTGATGTCTCTTCAATAAGTCTGTTTATATTTTTTTCAATAGAATGTAATCTGTTAAACAACTGTTGAAGAAATGTCGGGTCTAAAGGCAATGTGTACTCTTTTAACAGTGCATCAACGTATAATCTGTAACCCTTCTCAGTAGGCACCCTTCCTGCTGAAGTATGGGGCTGACTCAGATAACCTAATTCAATTAAATCTGCCATTGTATTGCGTATTGTAGCAGGCGATAAACCAAATGAAAATCTCTTAGTGACTACCTCCGAGCCTATAGGACTTTTTAAATCAATATAGCTCTTTATTGTCGCCCAGAGGATTTTTTTGCTTCTTTCGTCAAGTTCAGACATGGTCATTAGCACTCTAAAACATGGAGTGCTAATAAAATAACAGTAAAGCATTGTTAATGTCAAGAATCGCAATTATAATTTGAAATGATATTAAAGATGTGGATGTATTTTTACAATTTTAATTGCAGCTATAGATTCCATAAGAACTTTTAAATTATTAGATAATAGAAGCAATTTGAAGAATTTACCAGTTATTAGAAGAAAAATAGCATTATTATGGAAATTACTTTTAAATCAGCTTATTTTCAGTATTGACTCTGAATACAGATGTGGTATCTTATTAGTGAAACAAATGAGGAGCTTTGAAAAGATGTAATACTCTATTCTCAGCTAACGTACACAGAAAGGCTATGGACGTTGGCATAGCCTTTCTTTTTTTCTAAGGATTATGCTACGATACGTATCTTAAGGGTAAGAGCTGAGGAGAACACCAAGAGTAAGGGAGCCGGATTATAGATGTGGTGTGCAAGCCTTCCATGAGGAGGAAGCCTGAAACATCTATGGAGGCCCCCACTTAGAAAGAATCTTTTGACAGCTCACCCCTTAAGGTACAAAAAACAATGTTCTTTGAAAAAAGATAAAAGTAGGCCTGCAAGTCAATTTTTTAATTTGAGAGTTTGATCCTGGCTCAGAACGAACGCTGGCGGCGCGCCTAACACATGCAAGTCGAACGGGTTCCGATAAGTAGCAATACTTATCGGAATTAGTGGCGGACGGGTGAGTAACACGTAGGTAACCAACCCTCAGCATAGGGATACTCCCGAGAAATCGGGCACAATACCAAATAATATTCCTTGGTGAAATTCCTTGGAATCAAAGCTTTGAGCAATTGAAGCAGTTGAGGCTGGGCCTGCGGTCCTATCAGCTAGTTGGTGGGGTAACGGCCTACCAAGGCAGAGACGGGTAGCCGGACTGAGAGGTCGATCGGCCACACTGGAACTGAGACACGGTCCAG
>JACROO010000057.1 GCA_016214355.1 Nitrospirota bacterium
GAAGTAGTAATGCAAACAATACTGTAAGCTTCAATAAACAGGTTTTGTATGACATCTCTGACAATCAAGCATTGGGAATGCCACTGTTCTGTGACATGCACCGCAGTATTTGCCTTCAAAATTATTGACACATGTGAATTTTGTAATGCCTTTTTTAACAAAAAATATATCAGGATGACAGACCTCGCACCCGTTCCAGACCGTATGTTTCTTATGGGAGACTATGATGTTAGGTATACCTTCAACCTTTGCTTCTAAATCAAAATCTTTTGGTGCTTCAAGTGAGAAACTTTTTATAGATACTCCCTCAAGAAAATCAATAGGTTTTATAAGCCCTTCAGCCTCAGCCTTTTCCCAATCAATACCGTTTCCAAACCTCTCTCTTGGCAGTTTTTCAGTAAATGTATAAAAGTCATACTCTCTTTTTACATTCTTACCCAGAGAATGGCATCTGATACACCTTTCAATATCTTCCTTCTGAAAATTCTCTGAACATGAATCAAACACCTTCCTGCCGTTGTAAACCATCTCCCCATTATGGCATGTTCCACAATAGTAACCTTTTATGTTGTCAGACGCCTTTATCCCTGTTGTCCCTGCCACCATTCCAAAGGCTATGTCTACGTGGCAGAGTCTGCAGGTAAACCGTGCCCTGTGAAGCCAGTGATCAAATACAACAGGTACTGAAGGCTCTCTTACAGGCCAAAGTTCTTTGTAATTACCAATTATCATCCTCCCATACTCATGGGGTAAGGGCCTTTTCTTTTTAACCCCTCCTCCGTTCTGAGCTAATGCCAAGCCTGTAAAAGTCAGACTAGTGAAGAAAAGAATAAGAAATATAATATGTAATAACCTTTTCATGTCACACATTTCCACAAAAAATGTAACACAGGTAATATTGGTTTGTCAAACCGCGATATTCCATGGGGTCTGCGTCATAAAACAGAAGAAAAGAGGAAAAGAAGAGAAAAAGGGGTCAATTCTTTACAGCCTGTTGAAAAACTCTTCTAAAAACACTTCACACAAGCTTGAAATAAAAGCCCGCTTGCCCCTCACCCCATACCCTGCCCTACGGGTCGGAATCGACTCGTACCGATGCCAATCTATTTTTTCCACAGTTCTTTTTCAAGTTTTAAGAGAGTGAGATAATGCTCTCTGATTCGAGGAGGGAGTTCGTTCAGAAGGGCAAGTATCTCTTTTTTAGAGGCAGACTTTTTTCTTTTGTATTTATATTTAGATTCATCTTCGCGAACACATGGAGCTTTTTCATATTCTTTCCTGAAAAAATCAATGATTGGTATATTTAAAGCCTCTGCTATTTGCTCAAGAGACTTCTGTGTAAAAAGCCTTTTGCCGCTTTCAAGCTGATTTATATACCCTTGTGACAGCTCGCTTCTTAGCGCCACCTCTTCCTGCGTAAGACCCATCCTTAACCTTATCCTTTTAAGATTTTCACTAACTGCGTTTTTTCTTTTCATTAAAAAATCCTAAACTATCACGAAATCTTCTTGCAAATACACCGTGTAATTTTCTCTTGACATAAATATTGCACTGTGTTATAAGAATATGCGGAATACAGAAAAATATTTACCCTATACTGAATATCTGCAGAGCAGTTTAAGTAGATTTTGCTTAAAAAACTGCGAAATCAAAACCTGTCAGTATGTAAGATAATTCAGCGAAATAAAAAAAGATAACCTTATATTATACAAAAAAATAAACACAAATGGAATGCAGGGGAATTCTCATAGTTGATGACGAGATAGCACCACGTGAATCAATCAGGGCGGTCCTGAAAGATAAGTATACTGTTGCTACAGCTTCAGGAGTAGAGGAAGCCCTTAAATATCTGGCTGAAAATCCTGTTGATGTGGTAATGCTTGACCTTAAAATGCCCAAAATAGATGGGATAACAGCACTACTGGAAATTAAGAAAAGGTATCCTAAAACAGAAATTATATTATTGACAGCTTATGCAACACTCGCAATAATCAAAAAAGTCTTAGAACTTGGAGCATTCGGATGTCTGATAAAACCCTTTGATAAAGACGAGCTTCTTGATATAGTAGATAGAGCACTTAAAAAATAACTCCCTCACCCCTCTTTTTCAAAGAGGAAAACTCACCCCGTATTTATAATAAGCCGCACAGCTTCCCTCCGTGCTTACCATGCAGGCGCCTATGGGATTTTCAGGCGTGCATGCCTTCGCAAATAACGGGCAGTCTGTTGGTATCTTTACGCCCCTGAGCACCTCGCCGCAGGAACATCCCGAAGGCTCTTTTGACTGAGGAACATCTGCATCAAAAATCTTTTCAGCATCCATAAAGGAAAATTCATCCCTGAGTTTGAGCCCGCTTTGGGGGATAACACCTATGCCCCGCCACTTTGCATCAGCAGGTTTAAAAACCGTATTGATTAGCCCTGCTGCCTTTTGATTGCCGTCCGGACAGACAACCCTTTTATATTGAAGCCCTATCTTTGGTTCTTTATTTTTAATCTGGAGGACAAGCATATAGATTGCCTGCAATATGTCTATAGGCTCAAAACCGGAGATAACAGAAGGAACACTGTATTGAGATGCTATAAACTCATAGGGTTTTATGCCGATTATTGTGCTTACATGACCCGGAAGAATAAGCCCATCTAATCGCACATCTTCCGATGAAAGAAGCGCTGAAATCGCAGGCGGGACAAGCTTATGGACAGAGAATATATAAAAGTTTTTGAGCCCAAGAGTGCGCGACTCAAGTGTAGTAGCAGCAACAGAAGGCGATGTTGTCTCAAATCCTGTGGCAAAAAAGATAACCTTTTTTTCAGGGTTCTCTCTTGCAATCTTCAGGCAGTCCATTGGTGAATAGACTATTCTTATTTCCCTGCCCCTTGCTTTTTCCTCATAGAGTGATGACGTTGAACCCGGAACCCGCATCATATCGCCGAATGTCGTAAGAATTACATCGGATTGCCCTGCAAGTTTAATTGCCCTGTCAACATCCTCAATTGCTGTTACACACACAGGACATCCCGGTCCGCTTAACAGGGTTATCTCCTCAGGAAGCAGGCTCCTTATGCCGCTTCTGAATATAGCGACCGTATGTGTCCCGCAGACCTCCATAAGTCTTAATGAATGCGGTACAGACTCTTTTATCTGCTTAGATAACCTATTTGCAATCGCCGGATCTTTAAACAATTCCATATCAAGCATTATTCATTGTTCTCATGCAAGTTATTTCTAATGACTTAATCTTAAATATATTTACTATAAAGTATGGACGCCTGAAAAAGCTTTAGAGCAACACCTTTATATGTCATGTTGCCTTTTAGTAAACCCCGTTAGAAAGGACGGGGCTTTCTAACGGGGTAAATAGTTCTATTCAAGAAACCATAAAATTTGCAACATGACATATAATAATCTTTGTTGCTTTCTAAAGATTTTGAGGGCGTTCATACTTTATAACTGCAGTCTTAACTGAATTTTGGCTTAATCTTTTTGCGGCAATACCTGCCTGACCGAGTGAAATACCGCCGTCGTTGGCAGGAACTCTCTCGTGGATATAAACATTAAGACCTTTGTCTCTAAGATTTATAATCGCTCTCTGCAGTAGAAATCTGTTCTGAAACACCCCGCCGCTCAGGACAACTTTTTTTAATCCGCCTGTTAGCGAAATCCTTTCCGCAACCCTGCCTATTACTTCAGAAATAGTATTGTGAAATCTTGATGCAATAATATTTTTCGGAAGACCTTCTCGGATATCGTTCACAATGGAATTTACTGCCGGAGAAAAATCAACAACTCTCGGCGCAGAGTCAATTATATTCACAGGATAAAAATCAAAAACTTCCTCATCGCAGATTGCCTCAAGGGCAATGGCTGCCTCTGCCTCAAAGGTTACCCTGTCACAAAGTCCAATAATTGAAGAGACCGCATCAAAAAGCCTGCCTGCACTTGATGTAAGATGCGTATTGACCTGCCCTTTTATCATTGCAGCAATATTTCTTACCCTGTCCTCTCCGCACCTCTGATAGAAACCTAATGACTCAAGGACATTTTCAGAATCATCAGCAAAGGCATCCATGATATAGCTGACTGCCATCCTCCACGGCTCTTTAACAGCCATATCACCGCCGGGCATCGGGATATATTTGAAGTGAGCCTCACGCCTGAATTTTTCCATATCAGCGGTCATAAATTCACCTCCCCATATCCTTCCGTCAGAGCCGTAACCCGTCCCGTCAAAAGATACTCCTATAACCTCTTCGTCTAAATTGTTATCCAGCATGCAGGAGACAATATGGGCATGATGATGCTGAACCGCTGCGGTTTTTAATCCGCTGTTTACGGCCCATCTTGTCGTGAGATAGTCAGGATGAAGGTCATGCACAAGAACCGCAGGCTCTGCTTTATAAATTTTTTTGAGATTTCTCAGGCTTTCTTGAAAAAACTCCATAGTCTCATGATTTTCTGCATCACCTATATGCTGGCTTAGTATGGCATGCCTGTCTTTTATTATTGCAAATGTATTTTTTAACTCTCCGCCGACTGCAAGTATTTCCGGAGAGTCATAACGAATCTCTACCGGCATGGGCACATAACCCCTTGAACGCCTTATAAATCTTGCCCTGCCCTCAAACACCATGCATACGGAATCGTCAGCCCTCATGTAGATATCCCTGTTATGAAGCAAAAAGGCGTCAGCTATGTCCTTTAATCTCTCCATTGCTGCATCATTATCTATTACAATCGGTTCTTCTGCAAGGTTTCCGCTGGTCATTACAAGAGCGTAAAAGTTAGAAGTCAGAACTGGGAAGTGAGAGCTTAATGGATAATAAAACAAAAGATAATGAAGCGGCGTATAGGGAAGCATGACGCCGTAACGCCTATTGTTTGGCGACACTGACAGTGCAATAAGATTATTTTTCTTTTTTTCAAGCAGGACTATCGGCTTTTCAGGAGAAAGAAGGGTTTTTATTTCTATCTCATCCGCAGTGCAGAATTCTTTAACAGCATCCGCATCAGGTGCCATGACTGCGAAAGGCTTATTGCTTTTCCTCTTCCTCTCCCTTAATCTGCATACTGCATCCTCGTTTGAGGCATCACAGCAGAGATGAAACCCGCCTATTCCTTTTATTGCTATAATCGCCCCTTTTCTTAAGAGCTCTATTGCCGCCTCAACGGGTTCTTTTTTTTCTTCAATTTGAATTTTGAAATTTGAAATTTGAAATTCAAGACAGGGTCCGCAGACTGCGCATGCATTCGGCTGTGCGTGAAATCTCCTGTTGCGGGGATTGTGATATTCAGCCTCGCAGTCAGGGCACATTATAAATGATGCCATCGTTGTCTTTGCCCTGTCATAAGGTATGCCCGTGGCAATCGTATAGCGGGGACCGCAGTTAGTGCAGTTTGTAAAAGGATAGCGGTATCTCCTGTCTGTCCTGTCAAATATCTCCCTCAGGCAGTCATTGCAGATTGAAATGTCAGGAGGGATAATCGTAATGCCATTACCGTCCGTGCTTTCTTTTATAGTGAAATCCGTATAACCGCAGGGAGGCATGGAAGTGATGTCAAATTCCTTTATCCTCGTGAGCGCAGGCGGGGCTGAAAGGACTTTATTTATGAATGTGTTTAAGTCGCTGCCTTCCGCATCAATAATAACGCCGCTTGAGGAATTGCTTACATAACCCTTTATACCGGAGGACATTGCAAGGTTAAAAACAAAAGGCCTGAAGCCTACGCCCTGAACAATGCCCCTGATGGAAATTTTCGCACGCTGAATGTCGTCGTTCATATCGTATTGTCCGCACACAATCTCTTCCAGCCTTTAGCCAAAAAAATGCAGTTAAGGAAGCAGTTAGCAAGCGTAAGGCATGGACGCCTGAAAAAGCTTTAGAGCAACACCTTTAAATGTCATGTTGCCTTTTAGTAAAC
>JACROO010000064.1 GCA_016214355.1 Nitrospirota bacterium
GATTAAGGTCTTCCCGTCTAATGCAGCTTTAAAAATAAAGGCTGCAGAACTTTCCGTTAAGATTGGTTACACAGAAGGAGCTGTTAAGGAATATATTGAGGCTGCAACACACTATTTGGACAATGGCGTAAGTGATAAGGCACAGGCATTTTATCATAAGGCAATTGAACTTGACCCGAAAAACGTCGCTGCATTGCTTGGATTAGGCAGGACAGCAGAACGGCAAAACAACATTGAGCAGGCATTGGAATATTTAAAAAATGCCTTATCCATTGCACCCGGTAACAGTAATGCCTTGCTGGCATATTCAAGTCTTGCCGCTAAAACGGGCAATACAGAGGAAGGCAGGCAGTGCCTGATTAAGCTTACCGAGATAGAACCGTCCAACACTGAGTATAAAAAACTTCTTGGTGATATCTATTTCAAAGAAGGCTCTTTAGAAAAGGCATGGGGACAATTCCTGCCTTATATAGATGAGGCAATACGTTTACAGAAATGGGATGAAGCGGCTGAACTCCTTACAAGTTTTAGAGATGTTGACCCTGCCGGAGTAAGGAAGCATCTTATAACTGTTTATAAAGGCAGCGGGGATAAAGAGTCGGCTGTGAAGGAACTGCGTGAACTTGCTGAATTATATGAAAGTGAAAATCTTATTACAGATACCCTGCAAATATATAAAGAGATTCTGGAATTAACCCCTTCTGATGAATCCGCAGAGAAGAAAATCAGGGAACTTGAGAAAACCGGAGAGGAAGAAGTCACTGCACCTGAGGCAGCAATTATTAAAGAAGAACCTGCAAAATCTCTGTTGGAAGAAAAGTTATCTGAAGCAGATTTTTATATCCAGCAAGGACTTAAGGAAGATGCTTTGAAAATTTACGAGAAACTACTTTTTCTTTATCCTGACGATGCGGAACTTAAAAGCAGGGCAGAATCCCTGAAGAAACCGGAAATAAAAGAAGAGGTTAAAGCAAAGCCCAAGAAACACAGGGTATCGTATATATAACAACTAACACATAACGCGTTACGCGTAACGGGTCACGGAAAATTATGGACTATCTTGAGTTTTATAATCTAAGGGAACATCCTTTCTCCAATGCGGTGGAGAATAAGTTTTATTATAACAGTGCTCAGCACGCTGAAGCCATTGTGCGGTTAAAGTATGCCGTTGATACTATGAAGGGACTTGCAGTAGTGGTAGGGGACATCGGTACAGGCAAGACCACGCTTGCCAGAAGGATGCTTGATGAACTTGATGAAAGCCGGTATGAGGCTGCCCTCCTTGTCGTGCTTCATTCCTCGGTCACAGCAGACTGGCTTATGAAAAAGATTGCCGTACAGCTCGGGGTAAAACATCCCGGAGGCACTAAGGTAGAGATACTTGGGCAGATATACGAAAGACTGACAGAACTGCATGAGGCAGGGCTTAAGACCGTTGTACTTATAGATGAAATGCAGATGCTTCAAACACGTGAGATTATGGAAGAATTCAGAGGACTGCTTAACATGGAAGTTCAGGGGGGCAAACTCATAACATTTATATTTTTCGGGCTTACCGAGCTTGAGAACATTTTAGCTTTAGATGAGCCGCTAAAACAACGTGTGGCAGTCAGGTATAAATTAAAAGCCTTATCAGCAGATATTACAGGAGATTATATAAAACACAGGCTGAAGGTTGCAGGTCACGAAGGAGGCATTTTTACACAGGAGGCGATCAGGGTTATTCATCTTTATTCCAACGGCGTCCCCAGATTAATCAATACCGTCTGTGACAATGCCCTGCTTGAAGGTTTTCTACTCAGGAAAAAAGAGATTGACAAGGACATTATTGAGTCTGTCGCTGTAAGCCTCGGTTTGGAAATACCAGAAGACAAGATAGTTCACAGGGGCAAGAGAGAGTTGGATTATGTAGAATAACCAATTCCTAAGCTGCAAACAATCCTGTCATTGGTAATCGGTTATCGGCAATTGGTTATCAGTAATCTGCGGCTCCTTAAAATCATTTTCTTCAAGCTCGAGGTTGACAAAAAGCTTCTCTACCCTGATAGAGACCCTGTAATTACCTGCCTCAATCTTCACAGATAACGGGTACCGGAAATTGCCTTCTTTTTTATGTTCATCGTACAGAATGAGTATTTTTTTACTGCTGACCGTTACCTCCTGACTCACAGGCAGGAGCGTGGATTTGTCAATGCGTATCTCTCTGCTTTCTGTTTTTATGATGTACTCTTTTTCATTTTTAGTCATAACTGTATTCCCACTGCAATCTGAAATTTCAAATCTGCAATCTGAAATAGTCAGGCCCTCCCACCAGAAAACAGAGCGATATAATTCTTTACTGAATTCCTTTAGATTGCGGGGGAATTTTTCACTCAGGCTGCTGCCATTACCTGTTGATAAACTATATGCCTCGTTTTCTTTTAAAAGAAAATTCCCGACAGGCATCCCGAATTTGTATGCCCTTATATGTAGCCACCCCGGTCTCTTCATCAGGATAAGGGCATCAATATACAAGTGCGGCTTATCGTCTTTTTCTATATTTATGCCTGCGATTATTTTTAACGTATCCACATCATCCCTTGCTATTGTGACAATCTCCTCAAGTGTGAGGTCTTTCTCTTCATATCCGGGAATGTCTTTATCAGGAGGCGGCGATACTGCCCTGGGGGCACAACCCATCATAAAGACAATAAGCAGTAGGCAGTAAGCAGTGAATAGTGAATAGTGAATGGTAAATGGTAAATAGTGAACAGTTTTGACTTTTGGGTTTTTAGTTCTCATTTCCCAGTTCCCAGTTCTCAGTTAAAAAAACAGTATCTCAAGTGCCTCCTGGACATTCTTTACTCCAATAATTTCAATATCGTGTCCTTTAAGACTGCTGATATTGCCTGCCGGAATCAGTCCCCTTTTAAAACCTAATTTTGCAGCCTCTTTAATTCTCATTTCTGCCTGGCTTATTGCCCTCAGCTCTCCTGAAAGCCCAACCTCGCCAAAGACAAAAGTAGCAGGGTCAACGGCTTTGTTTTTAAAAGAAGAGGCAACTGCAGCAATTATCGCCATATCCACAGCCGGTTCATCTACTTTGAGGCCGCCTACTACATTTACAAAGATATCCATGGCTCCAAGATGCATGCCAATACGTTTGTCAAGCACAGCTATCAGGAGATTGACCCTGTTGTAATCAACTCCCAGCGCTGTTCTTCTCGGAATACCGAAGCTTGAGACACACGCCAGCGCCTGGATTTCTACAAGAAGCGGCCTTGTGCCTTCAAGGCTTGCTGTAACAACCGAGCCCGGGACATCAATAGGCCGCTCGGCAAGAAACAACTGGGATGGATTATCTACCTCTTTAAGCCCGTATTCGGTCATCTCAAACACGCCGATTTCATTTGCAGAGCCGAATCTGTTTTTCACTGCCCTTAAAATTCTGAACGGACCTCCCTTGTCCCCTTCAAAATAAAGCACCGTGTCAACTATATGCTCAAGGACTCTGGGACCTGCTATAGCACCTTCTTTGGTGACATGGCCTATTAAAAAAAGCGGGATGCCGTATTTTTTTGCAAAGAACATCAGCTTTGTTGCGCATTCCCTTATCTGGCTTACAGAGCCCGGTGCTGACGGAAGTTCAAGTGAAAATATTGTCTGAATTGAATCTATTACTACTGCCTGCGGTTTTATGTCCTGAGCTGAAGAAATTATGCCCTCAAGAGAGGTCTCAGGCAGGAGGATTATATCGCTGGATTTGACATGCAGCCTTTCAGCCCGCATCTTTATCTGTTCAGGGGACTCTTCGCCTGAGACATAAAGAACCCTGCCAGATTTGGTAAGGCCTTTTAGCGCCTGAAGCAGAAGCGTTGATTTTCCTATCCCGGGGTCTCCGCCTATAAGCACAACAGAGCCCGGTACAACGCCTCCTCCGAGGGTTCTGTCAAATTCTTTTATTTCGGTTGAATGTCTGTTTTCTTTTGAATGTGAAATCTCAGATAGCACAACAGGCACTGCGGTTTCACTGCTTCTGAGTTTCGTGACACGCTCTTCTTCTACAAAACTGTTCCACGAGCCGCAGTCCGGACATTTCCCAAGCCACTTGGGAGCTGTATATCCGCAGCTCTGACACTGAAAAAGGATTTTAGGACGGGGCATCAGTAATTACTCTTCCTTGATTTGAGTCTCCGGTTCGGAACGAATTTCTTCTTTTTCACTCTCTGCCACCCTTGCTACGCTTACTACCTTGTCTCCCTCATCCAGATTAATCAGCCTGACTCCCTGCGTGTTCCTGCCGATTGTGGAAATATTTGACGCCTTAAGACGGATAAGCTTGCCGCTGATTGCAATAATCATTATTTCGTCCTCGTCAGTAACCTGAAGTATGCCTACCACTTTTCCGTTTCTCGGCGATATCTTTATGGTAATTATCCCTTTGCCGCCCCTGCTCTGAACCCTGTATTCTTCCGAAACAGTCTTTTTGCCGTAGCCGTTTTCAGTCACCGTAAGGAGTGTTGTCTTTTCTTCCTCTGAAGGGGCTCCTGACATTATATCTACAGATACAACCTCGTCATTCTGCTGCAGCCTTATGCCCCTCACGCCGTGTGCAACCCTTCCCATCTCCCTTACATTCTTTTCATCAAACCGTATTGATAAACCCCCTTTTGTACTGAGTATCACATCTTTTTTACCGTCTGTTACCCTTACGCCGACAAGCTCGTCCTCAGAGTCAAGGTTTATGGCATTTATCCCCTTGCTTCTTGGGTTGCTGTAAGCCACAAGCGAGGTCTTTTTTACAACACCTTTTTTGGTTGCCATGAACAAGTAAAGCCCTTCATGAAATTCCCTCACAGGGATAACCGTGGTTGTTTTTTCACCCTCTGAGAGCTGTAATAGATTAACTATGGCTTTACCTTTTGCCGCCCTGCCTGCTTCCGGAATCTGATATACCTTAAGCCAATGGAGCCTTCCGCGGTTTGTGAAGAAAAGCAGGTATGCGTGAGTTGAGGCGAGGAAAAGCTGTTCAACAAAGTCCTCTTCCCTTGTCTCCATCCCCATAAGCCCTTTCCCTCCTCTGCGCTGACTCCTGTAGAGGGTGAGAGGATTACGCTTTATATATCCATCATGCGAGATGGTTATCACCATCTCCTCTTCTGTTATCAGGTCTTCAATGGTTATCTCTTTTGTCTCCTCTGTGATTTCTGTCCTTCTGGGGTCTGAGTAATTCTTCTTTATTTCAATAAGCTCCTGCCTTATTATGTTATTGACCAGCGCATCGCTTGCGAGGATTGCCTTTAATTTTTCAATTTCCTTAAGGGTGTCTTTATAATCCGTGACAATCTTCTCCCTCTCAAGCCCTGTAAGCCTCTGGAGCTTCATATCCAGGATTGCCTGCGCCTGAATCCTCGTAAGCGGGAAGTTTTTAACCAGCCCCTCAAGTGCTGCCTCAGGACTTTTTGACTTTCTTATAAGGCTTATTACCGCATCAAGGTGGTCAAGGGCAATCTTAAGTCCTTCAAGAATATGAGCCTTTTCCTCTGCCTTCCTCATGTCATATTTTGTCTTCCTTAAAATGACATCACGCCTGTGCTGAAGGAAATATGAAAGCATTCTCTTGATGTCCAGAACCTTCGGCTGTCCGTTGACGATTGCAAGCATTATAATCCCGAAGGTAGATTCCATTGCAGTGTGTTTGTAAAGCTGATTCAGCGCTACCTGCGCCATTTCTCCCCGTTTAAGCTCAATGACAACTCTGATTCCCTCCCTGTTGGATTCGTCCCTGAGGTCTGATATGCCTTCAATCTTTTTCTCACGCACAAGCTCTGCAATTTTTTCTATAAGCCTTGCCTTATTCACCTGATAGGGAAGCTCGGTGATAATTATACTTTCAGTTTTTCCGTCCTCTTCAACCATCGTCCTTGCACGGATTTTTACAAGCCCCCTGCCCGTATTGTATGCATCAATAATGCCCTGCGTTCCGTGGATAACCCCGCCTGTCGGGAAATCAGGGCCCTTAATCATTTTTGATAATTTCCCAATTGTTATATCCGGGTCATCTATCATCTTTATGATACCGTCAACGACTTCGCCCAGATTATGCGGCGGAATATTTGTAGCCATTCCCACAGCAATGCCTGATGAGCCGTTGATTATCAGGTTTGGAACCTTTGAAGGCAGGACTACCGGCTCTTCTGTTGTTTCATCAAAGTTCGGGATAAAGTCAACTGTCTCCTTGTCAATGTCGGCAAGCATCTCTTCTGCAAGCTTTGTAAGACGAGCCTCCGTATATCTGTAGGCTGCGGCAGGGTCACCGTCAATAGAGCCGAAATTCCCCTGTCCGTCAACAAGCATATAACGCATGTTAAAGTCCTGAGCAAGCCTAACAAGCGCCTCATACACGGCAGAGTCACCATGCGGATGGTATTTCTTAAGCACCTCTCCCACAACGCCTGCGCACTTGGAGTATTTTTTATTTGGGAGGAGCCCTTCTCTCAGCATTGCATAGAGGATTCTGCGCTGAACAGGCTTAAGCCCGTCCCTTACATCAGGCAGCGCCCTGCCGATAATTACGCTCATTGCGTAATCAAGATAGGACAC
>JACROO010000028.1:0-690 GCA_016214355.1 Nitrospirota bacterium
TCAGGTCGGAATCTCCAAGTTCATTGAGTTTTTTTGCAAGCATGTTCATTATCTCAGTGGGCTTTTTACATTCATACAGAGGAGCTATCACCGCGTCCCTGTTGTATATCACCTGATGGGCTGGATAAATGTCGCTTAAGCTCTGTCTTTCTGCATAGCTTGCTTCCGGTAGGATCACGTCTGCATAAAGGGCGCTTTCAAGGTTAAGAGTGTCTACGAAGACATAAAGCTCAAGGTTATAGTTGCCTGTTGCATCCTTTGCCAAAACAGCGTCTTTCCATTTCCAAGGCGCAGAACCGGTAAGTATGGAATTACCTGTTCTCAGGATGTATGCCTTAATGGGATAGTGATAACCCCTGAACGGACCATACCTGATGTCAACCCCCTCTTTAAAGGCGTTGGGGTAATCCCCGACCGCATCGTCCCATGCAGCAGGATATTTACTGCCGAAGAGGTCCATCTGAAAGTGTTCCACTTCTCCTTCAATCTCTTTTCCGTCAATGACGCGTTTAACCTTTTTCTTTTTGAAATCTTTTCCCGTTGCAGAGCCTCCCTTGTCAGACTTCACAAGCTCTGTGTCTATAACCCCACCCGGCACATCAAAGTTTCCGGTTATTACATTTAAGGCAACTCCTATTATTGAGGCACAATAGCCGTTGTAATGATGTCCGGGAGACTGCATACCCCAGA
>JACROO010000028.1:709-15110 GCA_016214355.1 Nitrospirota bacterium
AGACAATGGCTGCCGGCTTTGTTATGCCAAAGAGATGTGATAGTTCCGCAATCTGGTCTTTTGAAAGCCCTGTCCTGTCTGCTGCCCAGTCAAGGCTAAAGTAGCTCAAGCCGTTAATGGGGTCTTTCTTATCCCACCATGATTTAAATGCTGTCTCAAAATCTTCCCAGCCAATAGAATACTTTTTGAAGCTCCAGTCTATATATTTTTTCTTCGGGTCATCCTGTTTATCATTCTCAAGGATATATCTGAGCATCGCTCCAAACAAATCACCGTCTGTCCCTGCACGAGGGGAAAGCCACATATCAGCCTTTGAAGCAGTATTACTCCGGGAAGGGTCAATAACTACAACCTTACAGCCGTTTTCAACCTTGGCGCCGACTGTTCCTCTGCTTTCATAGAATATCCTTGTTGCGACAAAAGGATTCCAGCCGTTGTAGACGATCAGCTTTGACTTATAGGTATAGTCCTTTTTCAAAGAGCCGTCGGGCTGTCTTACGAGCTGGGGTCTCATGATATCCGGCTCCCATCTCTTACCGCCTACCATCAATTTTGGTCCATGCCTTCTTGGAGTGTCGCATATAGCGCCGTGCTCTGTGCAGTTTGGAGTTCCGTAAGCAAAGAAAAGCCTGTAGTAATGGTCTCTGTCTGTAACATCTCCGCAGTCCATAATGGCTGATTCGGCGCCGTATTTTTTCTTGATGTCTGTTAATTTCCCCCCGATATAGTCTATCGCCTCATCCCATGTTACGCGTTTGAATTTACCGGAGCCTCTTTCTCCGACCCTTATCATCGGATATTTAAGCCTGTAAGGGGAATATACCAACTGCTGTCCGGATGCGCCCTTTGCACACGCTATACCATCATTCATGGGCACTGCCTTATTTCCGTAAATCTTCGCTATCTTCCCGTCTTTAACCCACATCTCCATGCCGCATTCAGCAGGGCACATCGCATCGGCTGTGTATCTTACTTCATACCCCTCCATTGCCTTCTCAATCGCCTTTGCTTCCTGAGGTGTAAGGCTTTTTAATGATAAAAGCCCGCTACCTGACAGTGCGGTAGCACCAGCAAGAACACTACTATATTTTATAAATCTCCTTCTTGATATTTCCATCTCTAACCTCCTTTCAAAGATTGTTTATATTTTTATATTTCAAAACATTCATTTCTTTGCCTTTGGATTCAGCAGGTCCTCCATCTTTGCCACTGCTGCATCAAGTTTAATGTAATAAACATTTGGATTTGTCTTTTCCTCAGGCTTCAACACATTTGCAGGGTTATTTTTTATCAGTTTGGCTACCTCACTGTTTGGGTCATTGAGGTCGCCAAAAAACCTTGCCTTTCCAACGCAGTTTCTCACACAGGCAGGCTCAAGCCCTTCGTCAACGCGATGCTGGCAGAAAGTACATTTACCAATTCCTAAATCTTTCTCCCTGTCTGCTCGGGTCAGTTTTATATGGGGATTGATATAGCGCGCACCATAAGGACATGCCTCAATACATTTGTAACAGCCAATGCAAAGAGACATGTCAAGCAGAATCGCTCCATCAGGGCGTTTGTAAGTAGCGCCTGTCCTATAGCTTACTCCTCCAAGTTTGGCTCTTTCCCCTGCCTTGGCTTGAGGGCATTTCTCAACACACGGCGGGACATCTTTCTCACCGGCACAGTGGTTACACAGTGTGGGAAGAAAGATTCTTTCTGGCTTAGGATACTCTCCTCTGTCAACAGCATTTACCCGTGCATTGTAACCTTCCATTGGGACCGAATTTTCCATCTTGCAGGATACCTGACATGAAAAACAGCCCACACATTTCCGAAGGTCAATAACCATTGCCCACCGAGGAACTGTTTCTTTTGCAGCCTCTGCCTTGTTTGACAAAAGACTTACGGTAGCAACCGTAGCAGCTACAACACCGCCTGCCTTGAGCAAGTCACGACGGGATATCGTATTACTTTTACTCATAACTCCCTCCTTTTCTTAAAGATTGTTTATATAGTGCCTCTAAATAAATAGGCATCTAAACGCTTACTAAGGTAGATTATGGCCGGGAAACAATGGCTGTCTTTCCTGAATGGGTGCCAATCAAACCAGGAACTGACGTAGTTTCTCTTTACTCATTGATTATCCCGACCATATCTCAGGGTTAAACAACCCTCCCGCCAGAGGAAAAAACAAAACCCTTACACAAAAATAAAGCAAGATATATGCCAGGATAGGAAAAGGCTTAAGGCATTGAAAATTCTAAATATTGAATAACTGAAACAGGAGGTAAGTGTTCAATGATAGTGCAGGTGTGCAAGGTATGAACACCTCTCTTACTTTAATCTATCCATTCTATTATCTGTTTGTAGATGATTTCAATCTCAAAGGGTTTTTCAAAAAAGGCATCAATTTTCAACTCCTCTCTCTCTGCTGGACTGAGAACATAAATGGCCGAAAACAAGATTATTCTTCCTGAAAATCCAGTGTCCCTAAGGTGCCTTATCAGTTCTATTCCATTCAGAGGTTCCATTTTATAGTCAGTTATTATCACATCAAAGCCATAAGGATTTATTGAGGATACCACGACTTCAGGGGCATTCGTTGCTAACACATTAAAGTCTCTCCCTGAGAAAAATCTTAGCATAGAGCTGATAGTAAGGCTGTCATCATCAATGATCAATATATTTCGTAATGACATTTTAATACTTCACTTTCCCGGAAAATATAAACGTGCACAGGCAATGCCCTTTTCACCATGCTTATCTTTTTTCCACTTGAAGAGCAGAAGGCAAATTATAAATTCTGTAAATGTATAGGCAAGATATATGCCATAAGAGAAAGAGGCTTAAGAGATTGAAATTACTAAATATTTGAATGACTGAAACAGGAGATAAGTGTTCAATGATGATGCAGATGTGTAAGGTGTGAACAGAGTTTAAGGGTTGTCTTCTCCTAACTTTCTTCTTAAAGTATTTCTTGAAATCCCTAAAAGCCTCGCTGCATGAACCTGATTACCCTTTGCAAGTTCCATCGCTTTTCTAATCATATTTTTTTCAACCTTATTAACTATATCTTGAAACATTCCAACACATCCGTCTTTAAAGACTGCTTCTACAAGGTTTGCGATTGCCCCTTCCACAGAAGCACAACTCTTTACCGTCTGAGGCTGGAGTTGTTCACAGCATTCTTGAGAAAGATAATCGGCATTACAGAAAACCATTGTTTTCTCAATAGTATTCTCAAGTTCCCTTACATTTCCAGGCCAAGAATTTTCTTCAAGTCTTTGAATCGCCCCAGTGGTTATGCCTTTTATGTCTTTGCCGAGTTTTTTATTAAATCTTTGGATAAAGTATGAAACAATCTCCTTAATGTCTTCTTTTCTTTCCCTCAAGGGAGGAACGTCAATCCTGACTACATTCAAACGGTAATAGAGGTCTTCCCTGAATGTGCCTTTCTTAACCATCTCTTCAAGATTTTTGTTGGTTGCGGCAATTATCCTGACATCTGTTTTAATAGTGTCTGTGCCTCCAAGCCTCTGAAAACTCCCATCCTGTAAAACACGCAAGAGTTTTGACTGCAGTTGCGTGGACATATCTCCGATCTCATCAAGAAATATTGTTCCACCGTTGTATTGTTCAAATTTCCCTATTCGTTTAAAATCTGCTCCGGTAAATGCCCCACGCTCATATCCAAAAAGCTCGCTCTCAAGAAGCTGTTCCGGAATAGCGGCACAGTTTATCGTAAGGAAGGATTTATTGGCCCTTTTGCTGTAATTGTAAATCGCCCTCGCAATTAATTCCTTGCCTGTCCCGCTTTCTCCGGTTATCAGAACAGTCGTATCTGCTGGTGCAACACGACCAATCTGTTTGTAAATCTCCAGCATCCCGGTACTCTTTCCAATTATTCTTTCTGCAGAGGAATAATCTTCTGAGTCTTTGAAGAAGACTACCTTTTCCATCATCTCCTTAGCCTTGATGGCATTCTTGATGCAGGTTATAAGCGCATTATTGTCAAAAGGCTTGAGCAGGTATTCATATGCGCCCAATTTTATAGCCTGAATTGCTTTCTCGGTGGTGCTAAATGCCGTCATCATTATTACCTGAATCTTTGGTTGTGTTTCCTTTATCTTTTTCAGCACCTCAATTCCATCCATTCCCGGCATCCTCACATCCATAACTATAACAGAGGGCTTGATTTTATCTGCAATCTTTAATGCTTCTTTACTGCTTGTTATTGTTGATACATCATAACCCTCAGATTGCAGGAGTCTCTGAAGAGAGTAACAAACGATTTTCTGATCATCAACTACAAGTATTTTATTCATGTGCTCACAGGGATTTTTAAATTAAAAGTTGTTCCATTCCCATCACTCTCAAAGCTTGTTTCTCCATGATGGAGATTTATAACATTATACACAATGAATAATCCGAGGCCTGTTCCATCGCCCTTTGTGGTAAAAAAAGGGTCAAAGATTTTATCCTTTATATCATCAGGGATACCGCTGCCTGTATTCTTAACAGAGATGAAGATATGGCTATCTTCTGCTTTGCTTGATATAGCAAGCGTCCCTCCTTCCGGCATTGCCTCAATTGCATTAAGTACTAAATTCATAATTGCCTGCTGTATCATTGCACTGTCAGCTTTTACAGATGGGAGTCTATTCAGTTCCAGTGATACGTTTATAGATTGATTTTTAATCTGAAATTGGACGAGATTTATAACCTGTTGTATTATGGAATTAATATATATATAGGAGGGATTAAATTCGTCACTTCTGGTAAATCTGAGAAATTTAGTCAATAGATCATCCAGTTGTGCCACTGCCAGGAGTGTTATTGTTATATCTTCTTGTGTCAGGACGGGATTATTTTTCAGTGTATGAAAAAGTATTTTTAAAGATGTAAGGGGATTTTTTAGTTCATGGGCTAATCCGGCAGAAAGCCTTCCTGTAGCAGTTAGTTTTTCTGTCCTGAGCATTTGTTTATAGGACTCCTCCATCTTTCTTCTGTATGCCTCCAGTTCATGGGAGAGGTTATTGAATGTCTGTGAAAGCTTACCTACCTCATCCCTGGACTTAATTTCAATATTTTTTCCAAATTCCCCTTTTGCCATGTCATGCGTAAACTTTACAAGTGTATTGAGTGGCCTGGTTATCAGCTTGCTTAAAGATAATGATAAAACGGAGCCAACTATTGTAACTATTATTGTTAAAATTATAATGAGGTTTCTGATCCTGCTTAAGGTCTGATTGATTCTGGCTTCCTTTATACCGACGTGAAGTTCAGGGTTCATACTTCCGAATATCCTGACCCCTATATCCCTTACAAATCCCTTTTCTGTATCGAGCAGTTGGATAGATAATAATTTGTCAACAGGCATTGGATTCCATCGCATTAAATCAGGGGGGTAGCCCTTTTCAAATGTATGTGCAAACAGGTATCCCTTATTATCGGTAACAAAGATGTACTCAATATCTTTTTCTTTGTCCAGAACATCTTCAATGGCCTCCTGTGTTTTATAAAAATCATCCAATAAGATAAAGTCGGCAATCCTGTCAGAGAGATTTTTTGAGATTGATTCTCCCTGTCTTGTCAATTCAGACCTCATAGACTTTATTACTGTTCCCCTTATAGCCATACCAATCAATACCCCAAGGCTTACAACGATTGTTACATTAAGAAGGACTATTTTAAACCAGAGCTTCATTTTAGCAAACCGTATTTGTATGTAAGAGCCCTTATCTCATACAGGGATAGTTCCTGGTAGTCTGTAAATCCGTTTGGCATTTCTGTTTTATCCCAATCTGCCAGAAGTCCTGCGTGCTTACCTTTGGGATCAAATGAAAGAAGTGCTGTCTTTACAGCTTTTATAATGAGAGGGTTAACATCTTTGTTATAACATATCAGACTGCTCGGATAGGGCACTGAAGTGGCAAGTATTCTGATTTTCCCTTCCGATATTAATCGCTTTGCAAGAGTATCTTGTATACCACCTGCGTCATATTCTCCGTTTAAAACTGCCCTTGCTGTGTTGGCGTGAGAACCTGTAAATACATAACCTTTTAAATTCTTGAATGTAATCCCTGAGTCTTCTAACATTTTGCGTGGTATTACATGTCCCTGTGTTGAGTATCTGTCACCAAAGGCAAAGGTCTTACCCTTTAAATCTTTGAGATTTTTTATTGGGCTATCTATTCTTGTAAATATTGCTGCACGATATTCAGGTTTCCCCTCTGAATTGAGTCCTGCCACCAGACAGTCTGCACCATATCGCTCTTTTGCAATAACACAATTAACAGGTCCAAGTGCCGCAAAATGAGTAAACCCTTTTCCAAGATTTTCTACAGTATTCTCATATTTTTCTGTAAATCTAATTGAGAATCTGTTTCCTGTACTCTGTTCAAGATACATGAGAAAGGGAAAATATATTTTAACATCCTCTTTTGGACTAAGCCTCAGGTCAAAGCCGAATTTGAGGCTTCCTGTATCTGAAGGTGTGCTGGTACTGTCAATCTGAGGCACTCTTTTCTCAAGGCTTACCCTTTTAGAAATTTCACCTTGTTCACAACCCAGGGTTATGAATTGCACAATAAACAAGAGAAGAAAAAAGGTTGCCGTGAAAGGTTTTTGATGCATGATAAAAAAATAGCATTATTTAACCATTAATGCAAGAGACACAACACCATATCAAAATAATAGCCCCTAAGAAATGTTACACTAACCTATATGAATTCTGGTATGAAAAAAGCTGTCGTTCTCTTAAGCGGCGGGGTTGATTCAACCGTAACAGGCGCAATAGCAAAATCATGCGGTTTTGACATATACGCTATGAGTTTTGATTACGGGCAGAGGCACAAAATAGAACTCATTTCAGCAAGACTGTCTGCAAAAAGCCTTAATGCCATGAAACATCTTATTATAAAATTTGACCTTAGGAAAATTGGGGGGTCAGCGCTGACCTCGGATATTGAAGTACCAAAGGAAAGGATGAAGGATGAATTAGGAAGGATGAATAAAAGAACAGGGACTTCAACCTTCAACCTTCAACCTTCAACCTTAATTCCCGTCACCTATGTCCCTGCCCGCAACACCATCTTTCTTTCATTCGCGCTTGCATGGGCAGAGGCGCTTGATGCGGAAAACATCTTTATCGGAGCCAACGCTGTTGATTACAGCGGCTACCCTGACTGCAGACCTGAGTTCATTAAAAGCTTTGAGACAATGGCAAACCTTGCTACAAAAGCATCGGTTGAAGGAAACAGGCATATTAAAATTAACACTCCCCTGATTAATCTTACAAAGGCCGCAATTATAAAAAAGGGCATTGAGCTTGGAGTAGATTTTTCTCTCACATGGAGCTGTTATGACCCGCAGCCTGCAAGAGCCCAGAAGTCAGAAGTCAGAAGTCAGAAGTCAGATAAAAAAATCTTCAATCTTCAATCTTCAATCTTCAATCTGATTCCCTGCGGCAGGTGTGATAGCTGCCTTTTAAGGGCTAAGGGATTCAGGGACGCAGGAATTAAAGACCCTTTGATAGTTTAGTTTTTTAAAAATTGCATGTACGCGGCTTTGCAAGGCATCAATAGTGGAATTATTATTTATCAGGAAGTCGGCAGATGTTTTTTTTCTTGAAATGGGCATCTGTGCGCGTAGTCTTTTTATAACCTCTTTTTTAAAAAATCCTTTTGCCACCAATCGCCTAGTGGCTGTTGCTTTGTTGCAATAAATAACAATAATTTTATCAAAAATTTTTTCATAGTGAGATTCAAATAATAATGGCACCTCAAAAACAATTATAGCAGCAGGGTTTTTACCCGTTATTTTTGTTTTAAGCCTTATTGCTGCTTTTATAACTTCTGCATGAATTATCTTTTCAGTAAGTATCCGTTTCTGAGCGTTATTGAAAATTATATCTGCGATTCGTTTTTTATTCATTGAGACCTTCCCTCCTCTTCTTATCAGGATTTTTTTACCTAATGTCCTGAGTAACTTATTTATTATTACCGGATTTTTTAAAAGCTCACTAACAAGTTCATCAGCATTGATGGTATGCGCACCTAAATTTTTAAATATATTTAGGACGGTAGTTTTCCCCATCCCAAAATTACCTGTAAGCCCGATGAACAGCATGGGAAATTATAACAAATTCGTGTGCCTTGAATAAACCCCACCAGTTAGAGCATAATATAAAATTAAACCTGAATTTAAGAAAGGTGAGACGTTGAAAAAATCTGCAATATCCATAGGCATTATAGGTTTTGGGACAGTCGGCACAGGGGTCGCAAGAATCCTGCTTGAGAAACAGGGCGAACTCAGGCGCAGGCTTGGTTTCCCCCTGATTTTAGCAAAAATTGCTGACATTGACGTAAAAAGAAAAAGAGCAATCAAACTGCCAGGAGGGATTCTTATAAATGATGCAAAATCACTTCTGAATAATCCAGATATTGATATTGTTGTTGAACTTATTGGCGGTATTCATCCTGCAAAAGAGCTTGTCCTTGAGGCAATTGAGAAAGGCAAACATATAATTACAGCCAACAAGGCGCTTCTTGCAACCGAAGGGACTGATATCTTCAACGCTGCCGGGGAACACAATGTTGAAATCGGTTTTGAGGCTTCAGTTGCCGGCGGCATACCGATTATAAAGATTGTACGAGAGGCGTTAATTGCCAACAATATTCAATCGGTTTACGGAATAATCAATGGGACATCAAATTATATACTCACAAAAATGACCGGAGAGGGCGTTGAATTCTCTGATGCGTTAAAAGGAGCTCAGGCACTTGGATATGCAGAGGCAGACCCCACTTTTGACATTGAGGGGATAGATTCTGCCCATAAACTTGCAATCCTTGCCTCACTCTCTTTTGGAGTGCCGTTTTCTTTCAAAAAAATATTTACTGAAGGAATTACTCATATAACGCCGCTTGATATAAATTTTGCATCGGAACTCGGCTATAAGATAAAACTTCTTGCTGTGGCAAAACAGAGCGCCAATGAGGTTGAATTAAGGATTCACCCTACAATGCTGCCGAAAGGACATCTTATTTCCAGCGTTGACGGTGTTTTCAACGCTGTATACGTAGAGGGCGATGCAATCGGGCCTGCACTTTATTACGGAAGGGGAGCAGGAGAGACGCCTACAGCAAGCGCTGTACTGAGCGATATTGTTGATATTGCAAGAGATATAAAGAGCGGTTCTGTCGGGAGAATCAGGGGAATCGGCATGCCCGGGAGGTCTGACGTAAAAATTAAAAAAATGGAAAATGTGCTAAGCCGCTACTATTTCAGATTTTCAGCGATTGACAAGCCCGGTGTACTGTCCAGGATATCAGGTATCCTCGGCGCCCATAACATAAGCATAAAATCTGTAATACAAAAAGGACGAAAAAGAGAAAAAGCCGTTCCCCTTGTAATGATGACGCACGAAGCAAAAGAAAAAGATGTGGTTTGTGCCCTGAAGAAGATTGACCGTCTCCCTGTCGTCTCAGGCAAAACCATGTTTATCAGGGTTGAGGGAGAGGAGGATAATTAACTGCACTTGGCTCAAAAAGGAGAAACTAAAATAGATAAAAAAATAAATATCAAAGGGGCAGTCTGTCCGTACACACTTGTTAAATCCAAGCTTGCAATAGAGGAATTGAGTGTTGGACAGGTCCTTGAGATATTACTGGACTATCCCGAGGCCGCAGAGAGCATTCCCAAGGCAATGCTTAATTACGGGCATACAGTTCTTAAGGCGGAGAAGATTAATCCTACTGACTGGGTTATCCAGATAAGAAAAGAGGTTGAAGACTGAATTAAGGCGGGGTAATTATGGAGTTTAATGAGGAACAACTTCAAAGATACAGCCGTCATATAATACTGCCCGAGGTCGGCGGCAAAGGGCAGAAGAAGATATTTGAGTCAAAGGTGTTTATAGCAGGCGCAGGCGGGCTCGGTTGTCCGGTCGGCTATTATCTCACTGCCGCAGGTGTTGGGACTATTGCCCTCATGGATAACGACGCAGTTGAACTAAGCAATTTACAGAGGCAGATTGCGCACAGCGTAAAGACACTCGGAATTAACAAGGCAGATTCGGCAAAGAAGACGTTTGAGGCATTAAACCCCGATGTTAATGTTATACCTGTCAAGGAACGCCTTACAAACAAGAACATCCTTGAGCTGATAAAGGATTACGACGTTGTAGTAGACGGAACCGATAACTTTCCCACAAGATACCTTATTAATGATGCCTGCGTGATGCTCAAAAAGCCCCTTGTAAGCGGTGCTATTCTGAGATTTGAAGGACAGGTAACGACAATACTTCCCGGAGACGGGCCATGCTACAGGTGTCTTTTTGAAAGTCCGCCTCCTCCCGGACTGGTCCCCTCATGCCAGGAGGCAGGCGTTCTCGGCGTCTTGCCGGGCGTTATAGGTGCACTGCAGGCAACAGAAGTTTTGAAATTGATTCTCGGGAAGGGGAAGCCTTTAAAAGGCGAGCTGCTGATTTATGATGCACTCAGGACAAATTTCAGGAAGGTAAAAATACCAAAAAATCCTGACTGCCCGATATGCGGTGAAAATCCGACAATCAAAGAGCTGATTGATTATACGCAGGAGTACTGTGCAATATAAAATTAGGATTCAAGGAGTCAAGTGGCTGAAGGGTCAAGTGAAAAATCTTAGAAAATAAACACCTGAACCCTTGAACCCTCGAATCCTTGACCCCTTTTTACTAACAATGGCAGACACAATCTCAATACCCGCTGGGCTTCTCAATGAGATAATCGCTCACTGCAAAGAGGTTTATCCTAATGAAGCTTGCGGTATACTTGCCGGCAAAGGAAATGATATAGAAAGGGCATATAAAATAACGAACATAAAAAATTCTCCTGTGATTTATGAAATGGAGCCGGTAGAACAGCTTAGGTGCGAGAAGGACATCAGGAATGCCAGACTGAAGATAATCTGCCTGTATCATTCGCATCCGTCATCATCCGCACATCTTTCTCAGGCAGATGTTGCAAAGGCTTACTGGCAAGGTGAACCGGATATGCCGATTTACCCTGATGCCTGCTATATGATTATTGGCCCTGTGGATGGAAATTTGGAGGTAAGGGTTTTCAAGTTATCCGGGCAAAAGATTAATGAGGTCAAGTTAGATATAATATAGAATCATCACATGCAGGAGGTGAGATAAGATTGAGTTTTGTAAAAGGGCTTAAATGCAGAGAATGCGGGAGGGAATACCCCATTGAACCGATATATGTTTGCGATTTTTGTTTCGGGCCCCTTGAGGTTGTTTACGATTACGCAGGTATTAAGAAAAACCTGACAAGGGCAAAGATTCAGTCAAGACCGCAAAACCTGTGGCGTTACAGAGAGCTGCTGCCTATTGATGGAGAGCCTATTGGGTCCCTGTATTCAGGATTCACGCCTCTTGTAAAGGCTGATAAACTTGCAAAGGTTCTGGGGTTAAAAGAACTTTATATAAAAGATGACACTGTCACACATCCTACACTTTCATTCAAAGACAGGGTGGTTGCAGTTGCACTTACAAAGGCAAAAGAGTTCGGTTTTGATACTGTTGCCTGTGCCTCTACCGGAAACCTTGCTCATTCGGTTTCTGCGCAGGGCGCCAAAACAGGATTTAAACGGTTTATTTTTATCCCTGCGAGCCTTGAACAAAGCAAAATAATCGCATCTCTTATCTATGAGCCTAACCTGATAGCCGTTGAGGGGAATTACGATGAGGTCAACAGGCTTTGCAGTGAGATTGCAAACAGATACCGCTGGGCGTTTGTCAATATAAACATCAGGCCATTCTATGCAGAGGGTTCAAAAACACACGGCTATGAAATCATTGAACAGCTTGGATGGCATGCGCCTGATAATGTGGTAATACCATGCGCAAGCGGCTCCCTGCTGACAAAGATATGGAAAAGTTTTAAGGAAATGAAAGAAATCGGCTTGATACAGAACATGAAGACAAAGGTATTTGCAGCACAGGCAACCGGCTGCTCTCCTATAGTTACAGCAATAAAGCAGGGTGTGGATGTTATAAAGCCTGTTAAACCAAATACTATTGCCAAGTCCCTCGCAATCGGCAATCCTGCTGACGGTTTTTATGCGCTTCAGGTCGTAAAAGAAAGCGGTGGATACGGCGAGGATGTATCAGACGAGGAAATCATTGATGCAATGAAACTTTTAGCGAGGACAGAAGGGATATTCGCGGAGACGGCAGGAGGCGTAACGCTTGCAGCAGCAATAAAGCTCATTAAGGGAGGATATATTACAAAAGACAGCGTGACCGTCATTTGCATCACAGGAAATGGGCTTAAGACACAGGAGGCTCTGATAGGGCATACGATCAAGCCGCATCAGATTAAGCCAAATCTGGCGTCTTTTGAGGAAATACTTAAGAATATAAATAAGCAGTAAGCAGTAGGTAGTAAGGAGTAGGCAGTGTTAATCTTTTACTGCTTACTTCTTACTGCGTAATGCATACTTTAAAAGGAGGTGATAGAATGGCAGTAAAAGTAAGAATACCTGTACCCCTTCAGAGATTAACTCAGGGAAAAGAAGAGGTAGAAGGTAACGGAGGAACCGTCATAGAATTAGTTCGTGACTTAGATAAAAAATTTCCCGGCATTGGAGAAAGAATCTCCGAAGGGGGGAAGATAAGAAGGTTTGTTAATTTTTATGTGAATGAAGAAGATATAAAAGACGGCGATGAGGTTTCTATAGTTCCCGCCATTGCGGGAGGCAAAGCAGTGAACAGTAAATGGTGAACAATGAATGGTTTTTACTGACGACTATTCACTAACGACTATTTACTAAAAAAGGAGGAGGGTATGAAGAAACGAGTAAAACTGACTTTTCCGCAGCATCTGATAAAAGAACCTGTCATCTTTACAATGGCTAAAAAATACGACATTATGCCTAACATCAGAAGGGCTAAGGTAACAGAGACAGTTGGTGAAATGGTCCTTGAGATTGAAGGGACAGAGAAAGACCTTGAAAACGGCGTAGAATTTCTTAAAAAACAGGGGATAGAGGTAGAACCTGCGGAAGGAGACATACTGGAATAACTATGCAATTATGGCAAGGATTAATTCATAAGTACAGAGAATTTCTGCCGGTATCGGACAGCACCCCAATTATTACACTTAATGAAGGCAACACAGTATTAATAAAAGCGGAAAATTTTGGTGCCGTAACAGGTAAAAGACTTAATCTCTATTTTAAATATGAAGGCGCCAACCCGAGCGGTTCTTTTAAGGACAGGGGCATGACACTTGCCATTTCAAAGGCAGTTGAGTCAAATTCACAAGCAGTTATATGCGCATCAACAGGAAACACCTCGGCTTCTGCCGCTGCATATGCCGCAAAAGCCAAAATTTCATGTATAGTCCTTATCCCTGAAGGTAAAATTGCGATTGGGAAGCTTGCCCAGTCCATGATACACGGTGCTATGGTGCTTCAAGTTGAGGGCAATTTTGATGATGCATTGAGGATGGTAAGGGAGATTGTGGAAAAACACCCCCTCATACTCGTAAATTCAATAAACCCGTTCAGGATTGAAGGGCAGAAGACAGCAGCCTTTGAGGTCTGCGACCAGCTCGGCACGGCTCCCGAATATCATTCACTTCCTGTCGGGAATGCAGGAAACATCACTGCTTACTGGAAAGGCTATAAGGAATATTACTCCGTTAAAAAAATTAAAACCCTGCCCAAGATGCTCGGGTTCCAAGCCGCAGGAGCGGCACCGATTGTTTTAGGGCATCCTGTTGAAAAACCTGAAACAATCGCAACTGCAATAAGAATCGGAAATCCGGCAAGCTGGAAAGGTGCGGTTAATGCAAGAGATGAATCCGGAGGGAGGATAGAAGCAGTAACTGACAATGAAATTTTGGAGGCTTACAAGCTTATTGCTTCAAAGGAGGGAATCTTCTGTGAGCCTGCATCCGCTGCATCTGCAGCAGGCGTAATAAAACTGGCAAGACAAGGATTTTTCAAGGACGGTGAAAACGTTGTTTGCACCCTGACCGGCAACGGATTGAAAGACCCTGATACTGCCCTGAGAGTTTCTAAAGAACCTGTCAGAATAAAGGCAACAATTTCAGATTTAGAAGACGCCCTGAGAGGATGCTGTATATGAAAAATCTCTTTTTTCCTATGTCATTCCCGTACAAACGGGAATCCAGTTCCTTTTGCATTTCTCTGGATGCCCACTCCCCGCTTACTACATGCGGGAACAAGCTTCGTGGGAATGACGACTTGGGTAAAGCGGTGTAAATCATAAAATTAATGACTGGAATAACTTACCTTTTTTCTCTATGAAATACATCATACTTGTCGGTGACGGGATGGCAGACAGACCGCTGAAGGAACTCGGCAGCAGGACATGCCTCCAGACAGCAAAGACCCCAAA
>JACROO010000045.1 GCA_016214355.1 Nitrospirota bacterium
GCTATAAGCTGATGGGGTATTTTGTCAGAGGCGTGTGAGGGAAAGAGTTTTTCTTTCAACGCAGGTTAGGGGAAAGGGGGTTATCTCATAACGCCCGAAGCTATAAAGAATCTGTATATTTAAGGTCAAGGATTAATCCTTCATCCGGGAATCTCGGATTTGGTTTCAGCGAGGCATCAAATAGTTTAAATTCTTCAAAGTCGGTAAGGACTACGAAATAAACCTCTTTTGTTGACCATGCATAACTTTTTGCCTGAAGTATGTGGTTGATATTATCAAGAGTTACAGACGGCGCTTTTGCCTCAACAAAGAATTTTGTTGCGCCGTTTATGCGGAAGTTGTAATCAGGTCTTCCTGTTGTTTCAGGTGAAAGCTCAACAATGACGTCTCTTTCATGAGGAGGCTTCTGTGCCTTATTTTCTATATCCCAGCCTAATGCCTCAAAAAATGGATTTATAAAATCAATTCTTACCTGCGCCTCAAGATAACCTTTTGAAAGATAGTAGTCCTTGTCTTTTTCAAACTTTGCTATTAAGTCCTGTAATTTTTCTCTAAATGAATTAATATCAGACATTGTTTATTTGTGCATTAATGATAAAACTGTCACACACAAGCTGTCAAACAACCGGAATATATAACCATTTGAGATTACTTGCTTTTACATGGTATATTACCTATACATTTTTTCATAATTTTTTTATTAGTTGGAAGGAGTTGGGTTAGTTGCTTATTGTCCAGAAATACGGCGGGACATCTGTTGCTGATACTAAAAGGATTAAGGCTGTTGCAAGGCGTGTAGTGGAAACTGCGAAAAACGGCAATAAGGTCGTTGTGGTTGTCTCAGCCATGGCTGGTGAGACGGACAAATTGATAAACCTTGCCCATAAAGTTTCGTCTACGCCAAAGGAAAGGGAAATGGACATGCTCCTTTCCTCAGGCGAACGTATTACCGCTGCACTTACAGCAATAGCAATTGAAGAGTTAGGACACAAGGCAATTGCGCTCACAGGCAGGCAGATGGGTATAATAACTGATACGGTTCACACAAAGGCAAAGATTGAAAAAATCACAGGAGAAAAGGCAAAAAAAGCACTTGACGAGGGTTATGTAATTGTTGTTGCGGGCTTTCAGGGAATAACAGAGGATGACGATGTCACAACCCTCGGCAGGGGAGGCTCTGACCTTTCTGCTGTTGCAATTGCCTCGGCACTGGATGCAGATTTATGCGAGATTTATACAGACGTTGACGGCGTTTATACAACAGACCCCAATATTGTTCCCGAGGCTAAAAAACTGGATAAAATCTCTTTTGAGGAAATGCTTGAACTTGCAAGTCTCGGCGCAAAGGTGCTTCAGACAAGGTCTGTGGAGTTTGCCATGAAATATAAAATGCCTGTGGTCGTAAGGTCAAGCTTTAATAATAATCCGGGGACGCTTGTTACTAAGGAGGATAAGGATATGGAAAAAATTATGGTCGCTGGAATCACCTATGATAAAAACCAGGGCAAGATTACCATAATGGGAGTACCTGACAGGCCTGGTATTGCCGCGAAGCTCTTTAAAAAAATTGCAGATGCAGATATAGTCGTTGACATGATTGTCCAGAATGTAAGCAGCGACGGCAAGGCTACGGACATATCGTTTACCGTGCCAAAAACCGATTGTAAAAAGGCGCTTGAATTGACAAACGAAATATTGAAAGAATTAGACGCAAAAGGCGTTACCATGAGGGACGATATAGCTAAGGTATCAATCGTCGGTGTCGGCATGAGGACTCACTCCGGAGTAGCGGCGATGATGTTTGAAACGCTGGCAAAGCACGGCATCAACATAATGGCAATCAGCACGTCAGAAATAAAGATTTCATGCCTTATAGAAACAAAATATACAGAACTTGCTGTAAGGGTTTTGCACGAGACTTTCGGGGTCGGTGAGAGGTAAAATAATTCTTAATACTATGCGTTTTATTGAAATTTACGATACAACGCTGAGGGACGGGGCACAATCAGAGGATATTGCATTCTCTGTTGAAGACAAGCTGAGGATTGCCGGAAAACTTGATGAGCTTGGGGTTCATTATATTGAAGGCGGCTGGCCCAGCGCTAATCCTAAAGACACAGAGTTTTTCCGCAAAATGCGCAAAGTCAAGCTAAAGACCTCAAAGATAGTCGCCTTTGGCTCTACACATCATCCCGCACGCAAAGTTAGTAATGACCAGAATATAAAAGCCCTGTTAGATGCAGGCACAGCCATTGTTACTATATTCGGAAAAACATGGGACTTTCATGTAAAAGAGGCATTGAGAATCTCACTCTCAGCAAACCTTGATCTGATTCATAACTCTATTGCCTATATTAAAAAACATGTCCAGAAAGTTTTTTTTGATGCAGAGCATTTTTTTTTTTTTTTTTAAACAAACCCCGAATATGCCTTCAAGGCATTAGAATCTGCAGTTATTGCGGGCGCAGACTGTCTTGTCCTCTGCGATACAAACGGCGGTACATTGCCCCAGGAGATAGAAGATATAGAGAGAAAGACATTAAAAAAGCTTAGGATACCTGTAGGTATCCATGCTCATAATGATGCCGAGTGTGCTGTTGCAAATTCTATTGTCGCCGTAAAACTCGGCGCCTCGCAGGTGCAGGGAACAATAAACGGTTTAGGAGAGCGATGCGGCAATGCCAATCTTATTTCAGTCATCCCAAACTTAAAGTTAAAACTTAAATATAACTGCATAACCGATGAACAATTAAAGAAATTAAAAGATGCATCAAGGTTTGTAACAGAGCTCGCCAACTTAAGGCATTTTAAAAGACAGCCATATGTGGGAGACAGCGCCTTTGCACATAAAGGGGGCATTCATGTCAGCGCCATTTTAAGGCATCCGGAGACCTATGAGCATGTAAGACCGGAGCTTATCGGTAACTCCCAGCGGGTGCTCATTTCAGACCTTGCCGGTAAAAGCAATATCCTCAGAAAGGCTAAAGAAATAGGTATTCGTTTGGACGCTGACTCCCCTAAGCTGCAGGGTATTCTGAACAAATTAAAAAAATTAGAACATCAGGGTTTTCAGTTTGAAGGCGCAGAAGCGTCCTTTGAACTCCTTCTAAAAAAAGAGCTTGGACTTTACAGAAAATTCTTTAACCTGCTTGGAGTCAGAGTTATAGTAGAAGAGAAAAGACAGCATGGCGTGCCTGTTGAAGCGACAGTAATGCTTAAACTGCCTGACAGACGCATTGAGCATACTGCTGCGATTGGGAATGGTCCTGTAAATGCACTTGATAATGCCCTTAGAAAGGCACTTGAAAAATTCTATCCCCAGCTTAAAAAAGTAGAGCTTATTGATTACAAGGTAAGGGTCCTTGAAGCCGGCATAGGAACATCAGCAAGGGTGAGGGTCTTAATAGAATCAGGTGACGACACGCATAAATGGGGAACAGTGGGGGTATCTGAAAATATAATAGAAGCTTCATGGCAGGCGCTTGTGGACAGCATTGAATATAAGCTTCTGCGGGGATAAGTAGAGGATAGGGTTCAAGCGGTCAAGGGGTCAGGGATTCAAGTGCTGGATTAATTTTTTAATTATAATTCACTTGAACCCTGGAATCCATGAATCCTCGAACCCTTTTCGTTATGATAGAAGAAACAGGCACAGTCACAAAAACAGACGGTCTTACGGCAACAGTTCTTGTTCAAAGAAAAAGTGAATGCGAGGCGTGCACAGCAGCGCGCATCTGCGAACCTTCTCAAGGAGGAATGGAAATAGAGGCGCTAAATCCTGTAAACGCCAAGGCAGGGCAGAGAGTTAAAATAGCCATGAAACCGCAGGCTTACCTTAAAGGCTCAATAATTGTTTACGGAATCCCGCTGACAGCTTTTATTGCAGGGGTAATATTAGGGAAAAATATAGGCGAGACGCATTTCAAGGAATTCAGTTCTGATACTACGGCAGCAATTTTTGGTTTTATTTCTCTGATTATAACCTTTATAATCATAAAAATCTGGAGCAAAAAGGCTGAAAAAAGATTAGACTATAAGCCAGTTATAGAAAAAATAGTGAATAGTGAATAGTCTTTTTAACTAATGCAAACGCAAGAAGTAAAGTGTCATTGCGAGGAGTGAAGCGACGAAGCAATCTCTGTATTTACAAGGGGATTGCCACGCTCCCGTTGGTCGCTCGCAATGACAATGTAACAACATTTAATGCGTTTGTATTAAATACTATTCACTAACGACTATTCACTGCCGTTGTTACTATTCACTAAAAAGGGGAGGCTGAATGGTAAATTTTGACATTGAGAAAATCAGAAACGTTGCAGTAATTGCACACGCAGGAGCAGGGAAGACCTCACTGGTTGAAGCTATGCTTTTTAATTCAAAGGCTGTAGACCGCCTTGGAAAAATCATAGAAGGCAATACAACCACCGACTACGAACCCGAGGAGATAAACCGTAAATTTTCAATTTCTTCAGCCCTTGCATTTTGTGAATGGAATGGTCACAAGATCAATATCATTGACACGCCCGGATATATAAATTTTTTGGAAGACACAAAATCCTGCCTTTCTGCTGTTGACGGTGCCGTTGTCATAGTAAGCGCATTATCAGGGGTAAAGACTGAAACAGAGAAGGTCTGGCAATATGCAAATAAGCATGAGCTTCCCAAAATAGTATTTGTCAATAAAATGGACAGAGAAAACGCCAATTTCAGCACAGCATTGAACGAACTTGAAAAAACCTTCGGCGCAAATGTAATACCTTTAAATATACCTATCGGCTCTGGGGACAGCTTTGAGGGTGTTATAGATATACTTGATATGAAGGCTGTTAAATTTCAGAATGGGAACCCCTCAAAAGCAGAAATCCCCGATGAACTTAAACCGGAGGCTGAGGAATACAGAAAGAAGCTCGTTGAAAAAATTGCTGAATCAGACGACTCCCTGCTTGAAAGATACCTTGAGGGCCATACCTTCTCCGGCTGAAAAGTCGGACATCACGCCGATAAAGGGAACAAACCCGAAAAGCAAAGATGAAGTTACAAGAAAACCTCTGGATACTGAACCCCTCTCAGCGTTGGTATTCAAGACTATTGCTGACCCCTTTGCAGGCAGGCTTACACTTTTCAGGGTCTTCTCCGGGGTCATGAAGGCTGACTCCACCGTCTACAACTCTGCACGCGGCAGCAAGGAAAGGGTAGGACAAATTTTTTATCTTATGGGGAAAAAACAGGTGCCTGCTCAAAAAGTTGGCCCGGGTGAAATTGCAGCGGTGGCTAAACTAAAGGATGCCCTTACAGGCGATACCCTTACTGATCATGATAAGCCTGTGCTTTTTGAACCTGTTAAATTCGCTGACCCGATGATTTCTTATGCCATTGCACCCAAAAGCAGAGGGGACGAAGATAAAGTAAGCATAGGACTCCATAGAATGCTTGAGGAAGACCCTACTCTTAAATTTCATCGTGATACTGAAACCAAGGATATGATTCTCTCGGGAATGGGTCAGATGCACCTTGAGATTACACTTGAAAGATTAAAAAGAAAGTTTGGGGTTGAGGTATTGATGAAGGCCCCGAAGATTCCTTATAAAGAAACGATTAAAACCACTGCGAAGGCTCAGGGCAGATATAAAAGGCAGTCAGGCGGTAAAGGGCAGTACGGTGACTGCTGGATAGAAATAGAGCCGCTGCCTAAAGGCGGAGGGTTTGAATTTGTAGATAAGATAGTCGGCGGTGCAATACCCCGTCAATATATCCCTGCAATTGAAAAAGGCATTGTAGAAGCCATGCATGAAGGCATACTGGCAGGCTATCCTGTGGTTGACCTCAGGGTAACTGTTTACGATGGTTCGTATCACACGGTTGATTCTTCGGAGATGGCATTTAAGATAGCCGGTTCTTTAGCCATAAAAAAGGCTACGCAGAACGCAAAACTTGTCCTGCTTGAGCCGATTCTAAAGGCTGAAGTAATAGCTTCTGATGAATTTTTAGGCAGTGTAATAGGTGACCTTAACGGGAGGCGTGGAAAGGTTCAGGGTGTTGAATCTCAGGCAGGCGGCAACCAGAGAATCACAGTACTTGTCCCGATGGCGGAGATGCTGACATATGCAAATCAGCTTAATTCCCTGACCAGCGGACGCGGTATGTACACCGCAGAGTTTTCTCACTACGAAGAAGTTCCGTCTCACCTTGCGCAGAAAATTGTAGCTGAAAAGGCAGCTGCAAAGAAAGGAGAGGAAGATTAATTCTTATGGATAAAATAATCGCCGCAATATTAATGTTGGGACTGATATTAATGGTTATTTTCTGGATTCCTACAATTTTGCAAATCAGGAAGACGGCAAAATCTTTAGAAGACTTTCTGAAGACCACCCGGGAGACACTGCATCCCCTCTTGCTGGAATTAAAAGAAGGCATTAACAGAATGAACAAGACTACCGAAGGGATTGAGGAATCCGTAAAAAATGTGCAGCGCCTTACAAAGTCCGTGGGAGAGATTGGCACTATGATTGACAGTGTAAACAGCTTAATCAGGCAGACAGGTATTGCATTTACTGTCAAGGCTGCCAGCACTGCTGTTGGTATAAAGACAGCCCTCAGCGTTTTGGCTAAGGGGCTGCTCACAAAGGGAGGTGAAAAGCATGAGTGAAGAAAAAGGTTTTACGACAAGTAATGTTCTTTTGGCATTTGTGATCGGCGGTATTGTCGGGGCGGGCGTTGCCCTGCTTATGGCTCCGCAGTCAGGCAAAGAGACACGGCAGAAGATTAAAGAATTAGCCGGCGAGGCTAAAGACAAGGCAGGGGATTACATAAGCCATGTAAAAGAAAAAGTTACCTCTGCTGTTGAGCACGGCAAGGAATTTGTCGGAGAAAAGAAGTCTTTAATCGCTACCGCAATAGAGGCAGGCAAGGAGGCATACGAAAAAGAAAAGGAAAAACTTTCCAAGCAATAAACACAGATGAAAAAATTCATTGGGCTTGACGCTGGTTCCGTAAGCGTAAAAATTGCTGTTTTAGACGCAGAAGGCAGCATCCTTGAAACTAAATATGTCCGCCACAAAGGAAAACCATTAACAGTCGCCTGTGACCTGTTAAGCGAAATCAACTGCCCGTATTCCCTCAGTATTACAGGCTCGGCAGGGAGGCTTATTGCGCAAATTTTCGGCATTGAACCGGTAAATGAGATAGTCGCACAGAGCTATTCAACCAAAAAGCTCTTCCCTCATATTAATACCGTCTTTGAAATGGGCGGCGAGGATTCAAAACTTATATTACTTGAAAACGGCAGGGTAAAAGAGTTTTCTATGAATTCCGTATGCGCAGCCGGTACGGGCTCCTTTCTTGACCAGCAGGCAGAGAGATTACGGTTAAGCATTGAGGAATTCAGCGAGATAGCCTTAAAGTCCGAAACCCCCCCGAGGATTGCAGGACGATGCAGTGTTTTCGCAAAGTCTGACATGATACATCTGCAGCAGATAGCAACCCCGATGGAAGATATAGTTGCAGGCCTCTGCTTTGCTGTTGCAAGGAATTTCAAAGGAAGTATTTGCAAAAACATGGCACTCACAGAGCCAGTAAGTTTTCAGGGCGGTGTGGCTTCAAATAAAGGTGTCACAAAGGCTATTAAAGAAGTTTTTGGCTTTAAAGGCCTGCTCATCCCCGAGCATTATGCACTGATGCCTGCAATTGGTGCAGCCCTTAATGACATGGAACAGGGGGGGGGAAATACCTATGACATTGAGAAACTCAAAGCATTTCTCTCTTCCCGGAAAAATGAGGACAGGGGACATGAACCACTGACAAAAGTTCATAGTTCACAGTTTACAGTTTACACTAAACAAACACCTACCTATCAACTGTCAACCGTCAACCGTCAACTGTCAACTAAAGCTTATCTTGGCATTGACATTGGTTCAATAAGCACAAACCTTGCTGTTATTGACGAAGACGGCGGTCTCCTTGCAAAGAGATACCTGATGACTGCCGGCAGGCCTATTGAGGCAGTAAGACAGGGGCTTGCAGAGATAGGCGGGGAGATCGGAAATAATGTAAAGATAATAGGTGTGGGAACTACCGGGTCAGGAAGATACATGATTGCAGATTTTGTCGGAGCAGACATTGTAAAGAATGAAATAACTGCACAGGCAACTGCTGCTGTAGCGATAGACACGGAGGTTGACACAATTTTTGAGATTGGAGGGCAGGACTCAAAATATATTTCAATAAAGGACGGGGTAATCGTTGATTTTGAGATGAACAAGGCATGTGCCGCAGGGACAGGCTCTTTTATTGAGGAACAGGCAGAAAAACTTGACTTGTCAGTAAAGGAAGAGTTTAGCAAGATGGCTTTTGAATCCCGGAACCCCTGCGCCCTCGGCGAAAGATGCACTGTATTTATGGAAAACTCCCTTCTCTCAAGACAGCAGAGGGGCATCCCGAAGGAAGACCTTGTTGCAGGGCTGTCTTACTCAATAGTACAGAACTACATTAATAGGGTTGTGGGTGACAAAAAGATAGGCGAGAAGATATTTTTTCAGGGCGGGGTAGCTTTTAACGAGGCGGTCGTTGCCGCATTTGAAAAATATCTTAATAAAAGCATTACCGTTCCGCCTCACCACGACGTAACAGGCGCAATAGGCATGGCGATTATAGCCAGAGGGTATATGAAAAACAAAAAGTCAGCGATTAGCAGTGAGCAGTTAGCAGTTAGTAAAAACGAACTAACAGCTAACAGCTATTCGCTAACTGCTGAGTCTTCTTTCAAGGGTTTTGATCTTTCCAGAAGAAATTATGAAATCAAATCCTTCGGGTGCAAAGGCTGTGAAAATCTCTGCGAGATAAACAGTGTACGGATAGAAGGAGAAAAAGACCCGCTTTTCTACGGAAGCAGATGCGAAAAATATGATGTCAAGAGAAAGAAAAAATATTCTTCAAATATTGATATGCCCGACCTGTTTGCAGAAAGAGAGGACATCCTTACAAAAACACACAGGGAATATAAAGAAAGGTTCTCAGTTCCCAGTTCTCAGTTCCCAGTTCGTATCGGCATACCAAGGATATTCTTTTTCCATGATTTACTGCCCTTCTGGAGTACGCTCCTGTGGGAACTCGGATTTGAGGTTGAACTTTCGGATAAAACAACCAGACAGATAGTCAACAAAGGTGTAGAAAACATCCTCTCGGAGAGCTGTTTCCCTCATAAAGCCTCGCACGGGCACATAAAGAATTTAATTGAAAAAAATGTTGATGCCATTTTAATCCCGAGTTTTATAAACCTCAATTCTTCAATAGAGGCAATGCGCGGTTTTGCCTGCCCGTATGTTCAAACTATACCTTATATCGCAAGGGCAGCCTTTGGAAAAGCGGAAAACAGAATAAAATTTCTCAATCCCGTAGTTAATAAAGAATTAGGGGAAGACTTCCTGTTAAGTGAACTGCATAAAACATTACGCCACTACAATATTTCAAAACACAAGATTAAAAAAGCAGTTATAAAAGCGGAAAACGTGCAGGGAGAGTTCATTTCAGCGGTAAAAAACAGAGGGAAAAAAGTGCTGGGCAATCTCAATGGAAAAACGATTGTCATATTAGGACGTTCGTATAATGCATTTGATTCCGGTATGAATCTTGACATTCCCAAAAAGCTGTCAGACCTCGGCGTTCTCTCCATCCCTATGGACTATCTGCCGTTAGAGGAAATTGATATATCAAGTAAATGGCCGGGCATGTACTGGAGGTCAGGGCAGAATATTTTAAGGGCAGCAGAGATAATCAGGAATAATACGGACCTCTTTGCACTGTATTTAGGGAATTTTTCCTGCGGTCCTGACTCTTTTATCCATAAATATTTTAAAGAGACAATCGGCAGCAAGCCTTTTCTTCAGATTGAGATTGATGAACACAGCGCAGATGCCGGTGTTATAACGCGGTGCGAGGCTTTTCTTGACAGCATTAGCAATATAAAAGCAGTTAGCAGTGAGCAGTTGGCGGTTAGTAAAGAACTAACTGCTAACTGCTATCCGCTATCCGCTAAATCGCCAACTATCTCTCGTAATTTACAAAGGCGTATTATATTTATACCACGGATGTCAGACCATGCATTGGGGATTGCTGCAGCCTTTGAGTCCTGCGGGGTTGACGCTGAGGTCTTGGATGCGCCTGATATTGAAACCGTGAAGGTCGGGAGACAATACATTTCAGGGAAAGAATGCTATCCATGCGTTATCACAACAGGGGACATGGTAAAAAAGGCGATATCAAAAGACTTTAATCCTTCAAGGGCTGCCTTTTTCATGCCGTCAGGCGCAGGACCGTGCCGTTTCGGGCAATATAATATCCTCCACAGGCTTGTTCTGAGTGAAGCAGGATTCCCGGATGTCCCGATATTTTCCCCCAACCAGGACGCATCTTTTTACAGGGAATTAGGCATGGTCGGCAAGGACCTCACTAAACATGCATGGAAAGGCATTATTGCAATAGAACTGCTGATGAAATGTCTTCATGAAACAAGACCCTATGAAAGTAACAAAGGAGAAACCGAAAATATTTACAAAGAATATCTCGTAAAAATCAGCCGGAGCGTTAAAAGCCATAATGGCGCTATGCATGAACTTTTGAGAGAAATGCAGAGGACATTTTCTGCAGTACCAAAAAATACCCGGAAAAAGCCCCTTGTCGGCATTGTCGGAGAAATCTTTGTCAGGCACAATGCCTTTTCAAATGAAGATATTATCAGAAAGATAGAGGCGCTGGGCGGTGAGGTCTGGCTTGCTCCCGTAGAAGAATGGCTTTATTATGTAAATCAGATGGGACTGCGCAAGGCAGTAAACAAATTCAGGAGTATGCCTTTTTCAAAAAAAGCTGCGTCAGAAACCTTAAGCATCTTTGTTACAGGACTTGTGCAAAAAAGGATTGAACATGAATTTTCAAAACCGTTTAACGGGTTTCTTAAAACAGTTAAGGAGCCTTCAACAAAAAAAATATTTGCAAATGCCTTACCATACCTGCATAATTCTTTTGAAGGCGAGGCGATTCTGAGCATGGGCAAGGCGGTGGATTTTGTTCAAAGGGGAGCCTCTGGCATTATCAGCGTAATGCCTTTCGGCTGCATGCCGGGAACTATCGTAAGCGCCTTATTGAAAGGACTAAAACAGGATACGGACATTCCGTGCCTCAGCATCGCATATGACGGGGCAGAGGCAACATGCTCTGAGATACAGCTTGAGGCTTTTATGCATCAGGCGGCAGTGTTGTTAAATGGCGCAAAAAGAAGATGAGCAAGCACAAGCACAAGAAGCTTCTCAAAAAAACCAAACATCAGAGAAGAAAATAGCGCCTGTGGAACGCAGGTAACCGGGCTATTTCTTGCCTCTTGACATCTTGGAATATAATACCTTATACTTTTTAAGTTTTTAATAATCCAGCCAAGTACAATATTTTATTTAAGGGGGAAGGTGCAATTATGAAGATGTTATTCAGTTATAAGAGAAATTTATTGCTGTTTATTGCGGGTATTTTTATTTTGACAGCCGCAGGTTTTTTGCTGACAAGCTGCGGCGCAGGCCCGCAGACTAAGGTGACGGAGCCAGAGAATGGGGATTTCGCTCTTCAATTTACTGGTGCTGAATATGTTAGAGCAGATATAACTCAAGGACAGGGGTCATCGCTCAGGAATAAACCTGTTACAGTTGAAGCGTGGGTAAAGACAACTGCCACAACTTTAACGACCATTTTTGCGCGGGGAGCTACTACAGGAGCTATTTTATTTGTTGATAATGGTGCAAATTGTGCTGCTGCCGGCAGGGTTGGTTTTACCGATGGCGATGTATTTGTATGCAGTACTGCTGCGAAAAATGACGGCGCATGGCATCATCTGGCAGGAGTAATAGCAAATGCTGACCACAGCACTGTTCATGCAGAGTGTTCTTGTGCTACTATTGTATGCGGTGATTTGGATTCAGATTTGTCGTATAGAGATGAAATACCACATATAGATTTCTATGTAGACGGTGTTTTTCAGGATTGTGCTGCTCCAAGTTCAAGTATTTACCCTGCAGGTATTGATAACGGCACTAATGCAATGGGAGCTAATCCGGATGGGGTTGGGAGCAATCTTTCTGCTACCCCGGTTGATTTTACCGGAACTATTGATGAGGTTAGAATCTGGGGCGCTGCGAGAACAGAAAATCAGATTCAGCAATGCATGCGGCAGGAGCTTGGCGTAACAGGAGGGGTATGCGGAATTGATAGCAGTATTTTAGAAGGTTACTGGAAACTTAATGAGGGAACCGGTCACAAGGCTACTGATGCCTCGGGTCATGGCATTGACGGTTCAAAATATATTTCTGCTACTTCTGCTAACTGGGACGGCGGCTGGGTTTCAGGTTATCCGTTTTAACTGCACATTTAGGGCAATTACATAAAGGGGAAGTGTTAAATCGCTTCTTTTTTTTTATTCCTTAAACCTTGTAACTTTTATGCCGATGAATTTCATTGATTTAAGATAGTCGGCAAAAAGCACTTTTTTTACCCCGTTAGAAACATTTTTTCTAACGGGGTCAGTGTCTTTGCCTTTCACCCCGCTTGCATGGATTAAATAAATTTCTCTGTGTTCTGTGTTCTGTGTTCTGTGCTCTGTCTTTATAATCCCGATATGCCCGACTATTTCACCACCAACTCTCTTTTTAGGGTCTTTAATGAAAAAGACGATATCACCGTTTTTTAACATCTCAACGGCATTCACTGCCTCCTGTTTCAGAAGAATCTTAACTTTTTTTTGCCCGCGCGAGCCTTTTATGGATGTTGTCTTTCCGAGTTCTGCTGAAATATCATTCCCCCATTTACCGCTTAAAATCATATCTTCGCCGTATTGAAACCTGTCGCTGTAGTTTAAAACCGTGTTATCCTGCAAAATCCCTTTTGTGTGAAACCGCATATCAAGCGCCTTTTCAATTGCCTGCTCAGGGGTACTGCTCAGGGCAAGCTCTGCAGACCTGAATACATGATACATGCAGTCCACCCTTTCATCCGAGACTATCACTTCTCTCCTTACATATTCACCCAGCGGGTCAGGGTCATAAGGACTGCCGACAAACTGCTCTGCCCAGAAGGCAATTCTGTCAGCAAGAGGTTTATCTTTTAATGCCTGCTGCAGTCTATCAATATTTTCTGTTTCTAAGGCAGTTACATTTTGACTTGATAGAGTAAGTGCAATGATATATATTATTACTACAAACTTTTTCATCTCACTTAAAGTTTAAAAATAAAAAAGCAAAATTGCAAATGAACCACCCTGCGGCAGAGACTGTAGGGCATCTAAAAAATTTATTTTGTTAGCTGTCATTCCTGCGGAAGTCTATGACCCGTGCCTATGGCTCGGAGCCAACGGCTCATAGAGGGTCACGACCCATAGGGCAGGAATCCAGAAAAAACAAAAGACTGGATTCTCTACGAGTCATAGACCGCATCTCTACGAGTCGTAGGCAAGTGCGGAATGACGTAAACGAGTGCAGATATGCGAGTTGAGAAAATAGAACTAATAGGCTTCAAGTCTTTTTCCGAAAAAACTGTCTTTAATTTCCATCACGGAATTACCGCAATTATTGGTCCTAACGGCTGCGGCAAAAGCAATATTGTTGATGCCGTTAAGTGGGTCCTCGGTGAACAGAGCGCCAAAAGCCTTAGAGGCGCCAGCATGGAAGATGTCATATTCAACGGCTCTGTCTCAAAAAAACAAAAAGGGATGGCAGAGGTAACTTTTGTAATATCAGGAATCAGCAGCGGTTCATCCGGAAATGGTGAAGTCTCTGTCACAAGGCGTCTCTACAGGTCCGGCGAGAGCGAATATCTTATAAATAAAGTGCCGTGCAGGCTTAAAGATATTAAAGACCTCTTTCTTGATACAGGACTTGAGCTCAAAACCTATTCAATATTAGAACAGGGCAGGATGGACGAAATCATTACTTCAAAACCTCTGGACAGGAGGTTCCTGATTGAAGAAGTCGCCGGCGTTATGAAATACAAGGTGCGAAAGGCTGAGGCACTTCAAAAACTTGAGTCATCCCAGACAAACCTCCAGAGATTACAGGATATAATTACTGAAGTTAAACGTCAGATTAACTCTATTGACAGATATGCAAAAAAGGCAGAAAGGTATAAAAGACTTTTTGAGGAAATCAAAGACATTGAAATTAGAATTGCCGCAAGGGATACAAATCTCTTAAGTAAAGAGCTCTCAGATATTACGTCATCAGAGAATTCGCTCAAATCACATGAGGCTGAACTCTCTGCGAACATGCACTCAGCAGAAGCACTGATAGAGCAAAAAAAGCTTGTATGCCTTGAAAATGAAAAAAAACTCGCGGAGATTCAATCTAAGCTCTATTCTGCTGAAAGAGAAGTTACAGAGGGTGAAGGCAAAGCAGCACTTCTCAGAAGCGAATGTGACAATCTGAAAGGCAGGCTCCACAGGCTGTTTTCGCGCGACAGTGAACTTGCCATTGAGACAGAAAACATCAGCACCCAGAATAAAGAGGCAGAAGATACCTCCATGAAGTTAAGTTATGAGATATCAAGCCTTGAGGAAATCCTCAGGACAAGGAGCAGTTCATTTCAGGATTCTGAAAATGAAATTCTGGGGCTTGAACAAATTCTTGAATCCGGAAGAAAGCAGCTTTTTGACAAGGCAGAGAGCATCATTGCCCTTAAAAATGAGATAAGCAATCTGACAGCATTGATAGAAGACCTCAATAGAAAAGAAGACAAAAATACCGGTGATATAAATTCTGCTAAAGAAAAAATTTTCTTGCTCGGCACTTCAATCAGGGAAATAAATAACAGTTGTTTAAATTTAGATTCAGAATTTAAAAACAGGACAGAGACAAAAGAAAGGCTGATTAGCGACATAGACAGAAAAAAAGAGGAACTGGCAAAGATAGAAGAACAGCTTTATAAGGACAGGGAAGAACTCGCCTTCTTGACTTCAAGGCTTGAATCCCTGACAGAGTTATACAGGGACAAAAGAGAAGGCGTAGAGGAAAACATAAAGATACTCTGCCAGGTAGCTGATATTTTTGAGAGTCCTCCGGAGTATGAGACCGCGATAGAGGCAGCACTCGGAGAAAAACTCAGCGCAGCAGTCGTAGATAACCACCATGAAATAAAAAAGGCATTAGATTTTATAAAAGAACATAAAATAAACAGAACTGCCTTTATACCTGTAAATATAAATTTCCACGGTGCAGTTCAGCAGGCTTCTGCTGCGACGGAAAATCAGGAAGGAGTTATTGGCAGAGCCGTTGATTTTGTCAAGGCAAAGGAAGGGTTTGAAAAAATTGTGGCGTCCCTGCTTAACAATGTGCTTATAGTTAATAACCTGAACGCAGTGTTTGACCTCTGGCAGTCTTCGCATCAGGTGCATCCGCTAAATGGGACGGCAAAACTCTTTGTCACACTTGACGGAGATGTGCTTGAACCTTCAGGCATTGCCGTTGGCGGCATTGAAAAAGGCATTCTGAAGGTAAAGCGCGAGATTAAACAGCTTAAAAAAACTATTACTTCAAAGAAGTCTGATATTTCTTCATACGAGGGGAAAGTGGCATCCTTCAAAGAAGACATTGCATCTATAGATAAAAACATTTCCTCCATCATAGAGGAAATTTCCCGCATTGAAAAAGATCGTCATGAGCTTCAACTGAAAATAGTCAGCCTGCAGGAAGAAAACCTGACTCAGGAAAAGAAATTAGAATACCTCGTCATTGAACTTGATGAATACCGGAAAGAAAGAGATACGGCTCTGCAGGTTTTAAATGAAAAGAATACTGCCTGTAAGGCGCAGGAAGATGAACGCTCTGCAATAGAAGACAGGATAAGAAACGCCCATAGCGCAATTACTGATAAAAAAGAAATACTTGAGGCACTGCGCACTGAACTCACAGAGACTAAACTCTCTATTGCCGCTCTCAGGGAAAAGATTGATTCTCTGGGAAGGGAAAAAGAAAGGCTCAACACATCCCTTTCAGAGATAAAAAAGAAAAAAGAAGAAATATCAGGGGAACGCCTTGAGATTGAGCAGCGAATCGGACAGAAAGAGGATGAGATAAAAGAAAAAGAAGACCTCCTCAGGTCTTCTGTGGTTACAATCGGAGAAATGCAGGCTGAACTTTCAAATGTAAAAGATATGCTCGAGGCTAAAACAGCAGAACTGAATCTGATAGAAAAACAGCAGAAGTCCTACGCGTCAGGGCTGGAATTAGTCCGCAGGGAGCTTTCGCAGGCGGAGCTAAAAAAGACAGAGGCATCTTTAAGGCTTAAGTATATAACAGAAGATATTAAAAAGTCCTACGGTATTGAGCTTGCCGTTTCAGAACAGCCGACGGCTGAACCATCTCTTTCAGAAAACGAAGAAAGGCTCCCGGCATTAAGGGAAAAACTTCAGGAGATAGGGCCTGTTAATCTCGGCACGCTGGAAGAATTTGAGGAGCTCAAGACAAGGTATGAATTTCTGACCCGGCAGCAGGATGACCTCATTCAGTCCATAAGCTCACTGCAAGATGCAATTTCAAAAATAAACAGGACAACGCACAAGAGGCTCACAGAGGCATTTGAGGCGCTGAACGCAAAATTTAAAGAAGTCTTTGCAGTGCTTTTTGGAAAAGGCAGGGCAGAACTTACCCTTACCTCAAACAACATCCTTGAGGCAGGCATTGAAATAGTGGCACAGCCGCCCGGCAAAAAATTACAGAATTTAATGTTGCTCTCAGGCGGAGAAAAGGCGCTGACAGCTCTTTCCCTGCTCTTTGCAGGTTTTATGATAAAGCCCACTCCTTTATGCCTTCTGGATGAGGTGGATGCACCGCTGGATGAATCAAATACGGATAGATTTGTTGCCTTACTGACAGAACTTGCAAAAAATATCCAGTTTATTACCATCACCCACAACCGGAGAACCATGGAAGCTGCTGAATACATATACGGTATTACGATGGAAGAGCCCGGAGTATCTAAGGTTATCTCAGTGCATATGGCGGAAGCGGTGTGAAAAACATCAAGGACATCCTGCCCGGCAGGGTATTAACAGATATAGAAGACCTTTTCTGCTACGGATTTGATGCCTCATCCTTTGAAGGGCTCCCTTCTGCCGTAATCAGACCGGTTAATACCGATGAAGTTTCCATCGCTGTCACCTTTGCATTTGAGCGGGGCGTCCCTTTGATTCCCCGCGGCGCAGGGACAGGCATGACAGCAGGCGCAGTCCCAAATCTTCGGGATTCAATCATACTTTCCCTTGAGGGAATGAACAGAATTATTGATATTGACGATAAAAATCTCGTCGCTGTACTTGAACATGGTGTTATAAACGCCGCATTGCAGAATAAATTAGAGTCAATGGGATTTTTTTATCCGCCTGACCCCGCAAGCATGGATTTCTGCACGATAGGCGGAAATGTCGCAGAAAACGCAGGTGGTCCGAGGGCGCTTAAATACGGCGTTACCAGGGATTATGTCCTTGGACTTGAGCTCGTCCTTCCAAACGGCAAAGTCCTTACAACAGGCGTAAAAACACATAAAGGAGTCGTGGGCTATGACCTGACAAGGCTTATAGTAGGCTCTGAAGGGACGCTTGCCGTCATAACAAAGATATTTTTAAAGGTACTGCCTCAGCCGGAGGAAATAGCTACCCTTTTATGCCCGTTCCCTAAATTGGAGTCAGCAGCAATGGCAGTCTCTAAGATAACAGCGTCAAAGATAATACCGAGAACCCTTGAATTCATGGACCACGAGGCAATCAAGGCTGTTGAAAATTACAAACCTGTGGGGCTTCCTGCTGACGCCGAGGCATTGCTCCTGATAGAAGTTGACGGTGCGCCGGCTTCGGTAAATGCAGAGGCTGATAAAATAGCAGCAATCTGCACTTCTTTGGGTGCTGATGTCCGCGTAGCAGACGATATTTACTCAAGAAAGCGGCTTTGGGAGGCGAGGAGGTCAGTATCACCTGCACTTTACAGGATAAGCCCTTCAAAGATAAACGAGGACATTGTTGTTCCGAGAAGCAAAATACCGGAGATGATACTCTCACTGAGAAACATAGGGGACAGGTATGGTTTAAAAATAGTGAATTTTGGACATGCAGGCGATGGGAACATCCACGTAAACATCATGACCGATAAAAATAATCAGGAGGAATATCAAAAGGCAAAAGACTCAGTAAAAGATATTTTTGAAGCCACGCTCAGATTAGGCGGAACCATCTCGGGAGAGCATGGGGTAGGGCTGAGCAAAGCAGAATATCTGAAGATGGAACTTTCTCCTTTAGGTATTGAGCTTATGAAGGCCATAAAAAAGACTTTTGACCCGAAAGGCATCATGAATCCCGGCAAGATATTTCCGGCTGATATTTAAGTCATCTAAGTGACAAATGGAGGATTAAACCCTTAAATGAATTTACACAGAAGTCTTGACACTAATAAGACTTTTCGTTGTTTGACAATGCCTGCTGATTCTTGTTAGTATTCTTATATTAAATTTAACCTGCAACAGATTAAATTTTTCCTTTTATGGTATTTAATCGGTTTGTTTTTCTTACTGAAACTCTAATTTAAACAGAAGGGGGATGCACAATTCAATGAAAGTTATTTTAATGGAAAACGTTAAAAATCTTGGAGACATAGGCAGTGTGGTAAATGTAGCCAACGGCTATGCGAGAAACTATCTCATACCTAAAAATTTAGCCGCAGAGGCAAGCACCAAAAACATCAAAAAACTTGAGCACGAAAAAAAAATAATCCTTGAGAGGGCTAAAAAAGTTAAGAGTGCGGCAGAGAAGCTCGCAAGTAACGTAGCGGGCACCACAGTAATTATTGAGGCGCAGGCAGGTGAAGAGGATAAACTTTTCGGCTCTATCACAAGCATGGATATCGCAGAAGCACTTGCAAAACAAGGGATGGAGATTGACAAACGCAAGATAATTATTGATGAGCCTATAAAACGGCTCGGCACCTATGCCGTCTCGGTTAAACTCTATCCCGAGGTAACGGCCAGCATAAATGTAGAAGTAAGGAGTAAGCAGTAAGCAGTAAACCCCGTTAGAAATTCCAGCGGGGCATTATTTCTAACGGGGTAAACAGATTAGGATTTGGATAAAACATGAAAGGGCTTGACCTCTCAGTTGACCGTCTACCGCCTCAAAACGTTGAAGCAGAGCAGTCTATTCTGGGCGCAATCCTGCTTGAAAATGAAGCATTATCAGCAGCGATTGAAGTCCTCTCCTCTGATGATTTCTACAGGGAATCGCACAAAAAGATATTCATTGGAATGCTTGACCTTTATGAGAGAAATGAACCTATTGATTTAATTACACTCACAGAACAGTTAAGCAGAAGGGGACATCTCGAAGAGATAGGCGGAGCCTCCTATCTCAGCTCTATTGTAAACATGGTGCCGACCTCTGCAAATATCAGATACCATTCAAAGATAGTAAAGGAAAAAGCCGTCTTAAGAAACCTTATCAGGACCGCAACCGAGATTGTCTCTATGAGTTATGACGAAAACCTTGATGTCAGCGAACTATTAGACAGGGCTGAGACAAAAATCTTTTCTATATCTGAAAAAATGGTGAAAAGCTCCTTTGTCCATGTGAGGAACGTCGTAAAAGATACCATAGATTTTGTGGATAAGCTCTATAATAAAAAGGAGTATATAACAGGCCTTCCCACAGGCTTTACGGACCTTGATATGCTTACAACCGGATTTCACCCCGGCGAGTTAATAGTAATCGGCGCAAGGCCCGGCATGGGCAAGACCGCCTTCTGCCTAAATATTGCCTCACATGTCGGGATGGAAGTCAAAGTGCCTGTGGCACTTTTCAGCCTTGAGATGACAAAGGAGCTTATTGTCTTGAGAATGCTGTGTTCTGAGGCAGAGGTAGACTCCAAGAGCGTCCGTTCAGGTTATCACAGCAAGGAAGATTATAAAAAACTTGTAAATGCAGCAGGCAGGCTTGCAGATGCCCCGATATACATAGATGACGCTTTCAATTCAGTACTGGAGATAAGGGCTAAGGCGCGCCGGCTTAAGGCTGAACACGGACTGGGACTTGTAATTATAGATTACTTACAGCTTATGAGAGGCAAGGGCTCACACATCCAGAGAGAACAGGCAGTCTCTCAAATATCCCGCTCATTAAAGGCGTTATCCAAGGACCTTTCCCTGCCTGTAATTGTAATCAGTCAGCTTAACAGGAGCTGCGAGCAGAGAGGGGAAGATAAACGGCCAATACTCGCCGACATGAGGGAATCGGGCGCAATAGAGCAGGATGCAGATACAATATTATTCCTTTACAGGGGTGATTATTATAAGGCTAAAGATGCCAAAGAAGGCGTCACTGAATTGAATGTGGCTAAACAGAGGAACGGGCCAACCAGGGTAGTAGAGCTGACCTTTCTTGATAAATATACAAAATTCAAAAATTATACAGACAGAGAGGAGTTTTGAAAAAACATTGCAAACTGCAAAATTATCATTTTAAATTTTAAATGATAATTTTATATTGATAAATTTACAATGAATCAGTTGTCTATGAAAATTATTATTGCAGTCCATGTATCAAGCGATATTTTCCATGAAGCGTAAGCCTGCGGTAGCAGGACAATTTTATTCAGGCTCATCTACAGGACTTTCAAAAGAAGTTCAGGGATATATTGAGACATCCGCAAAAGAAAAAGTTCTGGGTGCCGTCTCGCCGCACGCAGGGCTTATGTATTCAGGCACAGTAGCAGGCGCTGTTTATTCAAGGATTGAGTTTCCGCACACCTTTGTGCTCATCGGGCCCAATCACACAGGGATGGGCAGAGATGTATCTATAATGACATCAGGAGAATGGGATATGCCTACAGGCAGTTTAAAAATAGACGAGGTCCTCGCAAAAAATATCACGGGTAAATCTAAAATCATAGAGGAAGACAGCAGCGCCCACTTGATGGAACATTCACTTGAGGTACAGATTCCATTTATACTGCATTTTTCCTCAGATGTAATGATTGTGCCGATTACGATGATGGCGCACTCACATGATGCCTGCAAGGAAATCGGAGAAACACTGGCAGATGCTGTCAGAAACACAAACTATCCGGTCACAATCGTTGCAAGTTCTGACATGACTCACTACGAGAGCGATGCAAAGGCAAGGATAAAGGATAAAAAAGCAATTGACAGAATTTTAGACATTGACCCCGAAGGACTTTATAAAACCGTGGTCAAAGAGAGGATAAGCATGTGCGGCTTTGCACCTGCAACTGCAATGCTTTATGCGGTTAAAAATTTAGGTGCCAAGAAAGCAGCCCTTGTGAAATATATGACATCGGGCGATGTCAGCGGCGACTACGAACGCGTCGTAGGGTATGCGGGGGTAATAATAAAATAAAAATGCAAAATTAAGGAACAACCACGACCTTTAATGACTCTTTTCCCTCTGAGACAAGCCTGAATCCCTGCTGTATCTCAGAAAAAGGAACCCTGTGTGTTATCATCTTCTCCGCATTGATGCTGCCGTTTTCAATCAGATTCATCGCCTCCTTAATGTCGTCTGGAGCGGCGCCGTATGAAAATGCAATATTTATCTCATCTCTCCAAAACCTCACAGAAGGTATGGCAATGTCCGTATCAGGTACAGCAAAAAAAAGTACCGTGCCGTTTCTGTCAATAGAAGAAAATGCATCCTCCACAGCCTTCTTTGCACCTGCGCAGACAATGACTGCGTCTGCCAATTTGCCGCTGTTAACATCCTTTAATTTATCCTCAGAATAATCCTTTGCATTAAATACATAATCAGCGCCGAATTCAAACGCCTTATGTAATCTGTATTCATTAAGGTCTGTTGCAATTACCCTTGCGCCCCTAAGTTTGGCAAGCTGGATATGCAAAAGCCCTGAAATTCCAGAGCCGATTATAAGGACAGACTGCCCTTTTTTAAGCCTTATAATATCCTGTCCCCTTACCGCGCACCCTAAAGGCTCAATCATTGCTGCATTCTCATAAGTCATATCTTGAGGAAGCAGGAATGTCCCGTATTTTACATTTTCTTCAGGGACTCTTATAAATTCAGCGAATCCTCCGGGGTCATAATTGCCGGCGTGCAATGCCTCACACGCAGTGTGCTTGCCGGCAAGACAATAACGGCATTGATAGCAGGGGACGTGATGAGATACAAATACCCTGTCGCCCTTTTTGAATTTTTCAACCCCCCCACCAACATCTGCGATTTTTCCTGCCATCTCATGACCAAGGACACGCGGGGCTTTTTTAATCCTGTACCACTGCATAACATCAGTTCCGCAGATGCCGGAGGCTTTCATCTTTACGAGTATCTCTCCACGGGAAAGAGGCGGGGCAGGGCGCTCCTCAATCCTCACGTCATTATTATTGTAATAGACTGCGACTTTCATTTAGCTGAAAAATTCACTGCAAATTTAGCACTGCAAATTTAGCATTGCAAATTTGAAATGTGAAATGATAATTTTGCAATTTAAACTGTTTTTTATTTGGCTTCAACGGGCTGTTTTTTGGAACTTGAATATATTTCAAACGCCTCTTCTGCGGTAGCGCCTTTATGCACAATTGCCCTTACTGCCTTAATCATACCTACAGGGTTGTCGCTCTGGAAGATGTTTCTTCCCATATCAACACCTGTTGCACCTTCTTTAATTGCGTTTTCCGTCATTTGCAGGGCTTCCATCTCAGGCAGTTTTTTGCCGCCGGCAATGACAATCGGGACAGGGCATCCTTCAACCACTTTATGAAAATCCTCGCAGTAGTATGTCTTGACCATGTGCGCACCTATCTCTGCTGCTATCCTGCATGCAAGCCCAATGTACCTCGCATCCCTTGCCATATCCTTGCCAACCGCAGTTATTGCCAGCACAGGCATTCCGTATTGTTGAGCCTCATTAACAAGCCTGCCGAGATTTGATATTGTCCTGTCCTCATTGCCCGCGCCAACGAAAATAGACATGCCGACTCCTGCTGCATTCAGCCTCAAAGCCTCTTCCATGGATACGATAACGTCCTCATTTGATAATTCTCCGAGAATACTCGGACCGCCGGAAACCCTCAGGCATATTGAAATATCAGTCCTTGGGTCAACACAGTTTCTTACTATGCCTCTTGTTACAAACAGACAGTCTGCATGGGGAATCAGCGGGGTGATTGACTTCTTAATATCCTTCAGCCCGGTTGTCGGTCCCTGAAAGTACCCGTGGTCAACCGCAAGCATGACGGTCTTCCCTGACTTGGGGGGAATGATTTTTGATAACCTATTTTTTAATCCAAAGTCCATATTAATCCTCCTTGAAAACAGCGATTTTCTTAAAGTATATAAAATAAAGCTATTGAGTGTCAAAATCAGGGAAAAGGGGGACAGATTTTAACGCCACTGGCTCTGAATATCATACGTCCCGTGCTTCCTGAAATTCCTTTTAAGCCTATTCAAATCATCGCCGGCAAGCCCTTCAAGGGAATACTCGCCCAGTCCCTCTTTTTGCAGATAATAAAGATACCCTATATCCTCCGGCTCAATACCAAGGAGGCGTGCACCAACTCCGTCGGCTTTGATGGGGTCGGCTGAGGCTATGGCAATTTTCATATCAACGGCAGTGCCGTCCACCGGTCCGTCGCCTTCCATGCAGATAAAACCGTCAAGGACAACCAGAGCAGGCCAGACCTTTTTGGCAAGTTCAGTAATGTTGTGGTGAATCATCTTTACGCTTTTTCTATAACCTTTATATTGCCTGAACATAAAATTGATGAACCAGTTTGGAAGCAGTCTTCTTGCCTTTGAGACTGTGCCGGGCGGTAGTTTATCAAGAAATGTCTTGGGCGCATCCACTTCAATGCCTCCTTTCATACCGTGAATCATTGCCATATCCTGCCTCATTACAAGCCCTGCCATATTCTTTATCCCGAAGGTTGCCATTGCAAAGTTGTGTGTCTTGGGAATAGCCAGTGAAATTTTGTAGTCGTATTGTTCAGCACGTTTTGTAATCCTTAGGCGCGCGTCTCCTATAATTGAGTGAATGTGGCTGTAAATGAAATCTTTATCGTCGTCAAATGCAGTCAGCCTGACATTATCGTATTTCTTCTCAAGCCGATAGTAATCAAAATCCCTGAAAACATCTGTCGTTGGAAGCCTGTTGTAAAAAGCTGTGGCAGAAGCCTCGCCGACAGTGATTGGCGTGTCCGGAATAATTCCCCTGATAAACTCAATAACCGCTTCTATTGCCTCAACATGGGTATTGGCAAAGTCAGGCTTAAGGGCAACAAGGTTGGGTTTAATAAGGATATTCTTTGCACCTGTTATCGGTTCAAGGTCTTCGCGGATTAAAGTCAGACACTTTTTAATATTTTCTTTGCGGTTTTCTCCTTTTACAAGGGCAACTTTCTTTTTATGGTTCATAATGTCCCTCCATAAAGTACTTTGTCATTCCTGCGGAAGCAGGAATCCATGGCTTTGTCATGCTGAATTTATTTCAGCATCTCTGTATTCCCGCCTTAGCGGGAATGACATTTTCACGCAGGATTCAGGTTAAAAACTCGCCCTTTCCCTCACATACTCAAACGACCTGTCGTTAAACCACCTGTCAAGCTGAGACGGCTCTTTCAACTGCTGGCCCCGGTATCTTGGGACTGCAACATAGCTTATCTTTAAATCTTTCAGGCGGGTCATGTCCCCCCATAGTTTCTCAAATTGTGCTACGGGATAAACATCTTCCTGTCCTGAACCCCATACATACTTCACATTCTTGATGGTTACATATGTCGGCATCCTTTTTTCAATATGCTGAATTGCCTCAAGTATCCTGTCGTTCTTCGCGGAATCCTTCTCAGCATCTATGATTAAACCTCTGTCAAGACCAAAAAACTCAAGAAGACTATCTATCGTAATCCAGTTTGTAAGGGTATTATAATAACTTAACATATACTCATCCTCTTCCCGTGGAAGTGCTAATCCTTCTATAAGCTGGATATACCCGTTTATCTTTGCCAATCCGCCGCCTCTGTCTTCAATCCGCCTGGGGGTCACCTCAAATGACAGGCAGGATTGATTTGAAATGTGCATACCGAGAATCGCAGGTTCAATATCAGCGCCCATTGTATCAATATTGTGGCAGAAGAGATATTTAAGGCAGGGGTTCTCTTTAATTATTCCGGACAGGACGCCATTTTTTATAAGATTCGGAATTTCATACCAGTGACCGGGGGGATTGAACCTCAGTATGGGCTTATTTTCTGAATAATCTTCTCCTTCCCCTTTGGATTTTGTCCACTCAATCAATGCCCTGTGGATATTTTCCTGCAGTTTCTGGGTGTTTTCGTCTAATTTTTGCTGAAGCTGGTCTTCCCACAGAAAACGCAGGTCCCTCTCATTAGGATAAACCCTGTGTCCTATACTCTTGCCCAGAGACAAATATATCCTTGCCCTGTCGCCAAAATAATTAAACCTCTTCAGATAGTTATCAATGGCGACGTGAGTCAGGTAACTTGTTGTGATTACATGAGGTATCTTATATCCGGATACCCTTCCTGTTTTTCTGCTTTTAGCAAGATGGATTTCCATGAAAGTCCGGAATTTTCCCTCCATCTTTACAAAGGGGTTTATCGGTTTAACAACCGCTGCCCCTTCGGTCCATCTGCTGCCCATGCCTCCGGCAAAAGTCACAACTGCGGCCTCATTTCTTTTTAATGACTCCATTCCCGATTTATAAGAATCTCCGTTAGATTTGTCCTTTTCAAAATGGGAAACTTCGTTATCACTGACGTCCTCAAGTTTAGTGGTTACAGGCAGCCTGTTCCTTGACAGGCCAATTTCTCCCTGCCTAAGAAGGGTCTTCATATGCTCGTGGGATTTGGAGTCAAATCCGTATTCCCTCTTAATCCATTTTTCGTTAAGAAATTTTTTAGTCCCGGAAGCAGAATCTTTATCATCCTGTATCTTAGAACTCTCAGGCATCTTTGCATCTTCGCCGGCTAATAACCGGGCAGAGTTGCCATCATGATTGAAGTCAAAGTCATATACCAGCGGGTCAATGGTAAAAGGAAGGGAATAATTATATAAATTCTTCAGCTCAGACATAATCTCAACTACCCTCTTTTTAAATTTTTCTTTGATTTCAGGTTTTATAATAAATGCCATTCCGCTGCCTGACATTCCGCCTAACATCAGGAAACCCCAGTAGTCTTCTTTGAATTCTTTTTTAACATTGTTAATCAGGTCTTCTGTAAATGCATTATTTGCCCATGGAATAATCTGCTGTATTGGTCCTTCCCAGTCCTCTGTCGTAAGCCTGCCGAGTTCTTTCAGATTTCCCTGCGCGAGGGCATCAGTAATCTTGTCAAACAGATGAATCCCCCTTATCCTTGCGTTCCATTCCTTTTCGTATCTCAGCAGATATTTCTCAGTGACCATTTCCAGAATCGGACCGACATTCTGAGAAATTCCTCCGTGAACAAGAACCACAGAATTTATTATCTTATCTTCAACCCCCTGCGGTACATCGGTACGGGAGAATAAACTGTGATTGGGAAGCAGGCATCCTCTGCTGACACCGAATTCAGGAGTCCCAATCGTAGCTGCTTCACCCGTAATTATTTTTATCCCTGGCCATAATCCGCCTGAATCCTGCCATCCGCCGCCAGAGCCGCCAAGCCACTCCCCAAGTATTGCACGTGAAGCCGCTATCCGCCGTTCCTCTTCTGTCAGTAAACCCGTCTGACTCTTAGTCTGTCCGCTGAACCTCATCAAGCAGGTTATGATTGTTGCCAGAAGTGTTGTGCTTACAGCAAGCCGCGACCCTTTCGGAATATCGTTTACCCTGCTTACAACTTCTATACCGCCCGGTTTATTCAGTAATTTTTTCAGGATATCTTTTAATTCAATATTTTTGTTTTCAAAAGAGGGCGGTACAATTCCTGATGCCACAACGCCTGCCTTTAATAATGAGAGGTAGTCATTTCCGAAATTAAATAACTCCAGAAGCGAAGATATTTTCTTTGATGTATTTAAATCAATAGACCTGAGGGATATAACAGGTTCTTCAATAAACCTGCAGTAACACTCACACGGCGGTTTAACAGTCCCTTCATCGCCGCTAACCTTAAGATTAACAGAGATATTGACAACCCGTGCACCTTCAGGAAAGTCCATCCCGAGAAAAAATATGTCAGACCATCCGCTGTGTGAAGGATCTAATCTGACAGGCGTGGCATCCATTCCAACAGGGTATAAACCTGTCCCGGCATCCGGGATTGTCAATTCCGGCAGGACGGAATATGGATAATTTTCCAAACCATGCGTATTAAAGAGATAAAAGTTTTCATTGCATTGACTGATAGACAGTCTTACCTGGTCAACTAAATATTTAAAGGCTAACTGATAATAAGAATGGGCAATTGCACTGCAGACAGCACCATTAAGGTTTCTATTTTTCATTACATCCTTCAGGTAAATATTTATTGATTCTTCAAAATTCCTGTCAAGCGCAGCCTTTACGCCTTCAAACGGAATCCTGCCCTCTGGTTTTATCTCTTTATTTTCCTGAAGATAAAACCTGTAAATGACAAAAAGGAACAGCGATGCACGCACCTTATGATACAGATTGTTAACTGTCTTTCTAAAATCCTCAAGTTCTTCCGCTGATTTCAGAAGTTCGTCTGTATTTTTATTTTTCAGCAGGGAGTCAATGGAACGGTTGCGGAGAGAGATGTCTTCGCTGGTTATTGTTTCAATAAGTTCATTTATCATTCTTGGTTTATATTATAACCATGCAGTTCTTTGGTAGGCAAGTTGTTAGTTTGCGTCCATCTCCAAAAAAGTTGGGATAATCTTAATTCAAAGAATCAAGTAAAAGTTAGCAGTTAACAATTATCATTTTAAATTGCTAAATGCTAACTTTGACCTTATATCTGCTCCCTTGCCATGAGAACAAATCCTTTTGACCCATCTGCATCACCGGTAGTGAAATGAGGATACTTTTGCAAAGAGTCAAAACCGTTTAAGACAGATTTTTTACAAATTCCCTGTACCTTAAAGGCGGGTCTATAATCTCCATACCAATTGTGGTTGTTATGTCATCAGGCGGAGAGTTGTGATATGACCATCTGACAGCACAATTAAGATTAATCGTGTCTCCTGAAGAGAGTTCAAACTTCAGGTCAATAGGCGTACCCGGGAAAAATTCAATTATTGACTCTGCAGGCACAGTTATTATCTGAATACCGTGCTCTGAAATATTCTCTATAAACACTGCACGGTTTTCATCGCCTGAGATGCGCTCAGCCTTCAGATAAACCTTTTTTCTTTCAAAACGTCTTTTTTCCATCGGGGAGATTTTACCATCAAAGAAAGAAAAATTAAAGCAAAAAATCAGTAGTGATGTCTAACATTCTGCCAAACCACTACAATATTGTCATCCCCGCTTCCAGAGTTAATAGTCTTTTAGTTATCATATAAATTAAAATAACATCTACATTGTTTTTAGAGAAACAGCGGCATGAGTAAAAAATTCCATATACATACATTTGGCTGACCCTTGGGCTGTCCTCTACAAATTGTTTAAACCATTCTTTTTTACCGCTTTTAAATCAGAATTAGCATTTTAAATAAAAACAACCCACACCAACGGCTTTGGTCTGCCTTACCTGCCTGCAAGTCAGGAAAGGTGGCCTGCTTCCCCCTATAAAAAAATCGTTGACATAATCGTATAAAATATATATACTTATTGACAAGTAGTAAGAGATTATACGGAGGTTAAATGAACACAAGAACACAGGAACTCATGAATTTTTTTCAGAGCCATGGCGGGGTGGCCCGTTTTTCTACTGTTCTGAAGGCTGGATTTCATCCTGATTCGCTTATTGCTCTTGAAAAAGAGGGGAAGGTTGAAAAGATTGCCCGGGGCCTTTACCGGGTGGCCAATTATACCCATGGTACACATCCGGATCTTGTTATTGCATCACTTCAGGCACCCAGAGGCGTTATTTGTCTTCTTTCTGCTCTGTTTTTTTATGATGCAACAAGCGAGATCCCAAAGTATGTAGCCCTGGCTATTCCGCAAGGTAGTCATGCAAATAGAATTAAGTATCCACCGGTAAGATTTTGCCGTTTTGCGTCTAAAGCATGGAAAGCAGGGATTGAAGAGCATGAAATTGAAAGACAGTATAGCCTCGCTAAGACGATTGCCGATTGTTTTAAATTCCGTAATAAAATAGGTATGGATGTCGCCAGAGATGCCCTCAAGGTTGCTGTTACAGAAAAAAACATAACTCCAAAAGAAATTATGAAATACGCCAAAATTTGCCGTGTTGATAGCATTATAAAACCAATACTGGAAGCTATGATATGAAAAAGGATATTAAGAATATAAAAGCTTCTGTTCGCGCCCGTCTTCAAGATAAAGCGAAGGAAGCTGCTCAGCCATTTTCAGAAATTCTGCAATATTATGGGATGGAGAGATTCCTTTATAGGTTTAGCCGTTCTAAATATGCGGATAAATTTATCCTGAAAGGCGCGCTTATGTTTACAGTTTGGCAAGTTCCACAAAGACGGACAACGCTTGATATAGATTTCTCAGCACGCTATGACAATCAGATAGCAACTATTGAGAAAGTAATCAAAGATGTATGTAAGGTTTCGGTGACTCCAGACGGGCTTGTTTTTGATTCGCAGACAGTAAAGGGACAGAAAATAAAAGAAGATGCTGATTACGAAGGCATACGTGTTAAATTTAGAGGTTTTTTAGAACGCTCACGTATCCCGATGCAAATTGATATTGCTTTTGGCGATATCATCTATCCAAAACCTAAAGTTATTGATTATCCTGTTATTTTAGATTTTCCTAAACCCCATCTTAAAGGATATCCCGCAGAAAGTGTTGTTAGCGAAAAATTTGAAGCTATGGTTAAGTTAGGTCTTTTAAACAGTCGCATGAAGGATTTCTATGATATTTGGCTCATGATGCGTCAGTTTGATTTTGATGGTCTAAAACTCGTTGAAGCTTTAAAAGGAACCTTTGAACATCGTAAAACTCCTTTGCCAGAGCATAAACCATTATTCGCTGAAGAAATTTACGATGAAAAATCCGATCGCCAAACATTATGGAAGGCTTTTCTAAAAAAGGGAGATATTAAATACGTACCAGAAAAGTTGCGCACAACAGCCACAGAGATAGAACAATTTCTTATTAACCCGCTTGATGCAATTTATAGAAGCCAAGAGTTTAGCAAAGAATGGAAATCCGCAGGACCGTGGAAATGAGAAATGATGAAAGAAGAAGTATAGTATAAGATAATGAAAACCGCCTTATACATAAGAGTATCCACCGAAGACCAAGCCAAAGAAGGCTATTCTCTTGAAGTCCAGAGGGAGCCCCTATAGATTCTTTCAGAATCTAAACACAGGGATAGATATATCTTGAGTCCTTTGCTGAAAGGGAAGGGCACCCCCATGGTTTTGATACCCGTAGTTTTCCTTATGGAAAACATAGCACGGGTACAGGACAAAACAAAATATGGGGACGTATGAGATTTATAAAATCTATCAGGATGATGGGATAAGCGGCTATTCTACCGAACGTCCTGCTTTTTAATTAAAACCCTTGCTCAAATATTGTAAAATATCTGTTACCATGAGTTTTAAACGTAATGCTGTGTTTTTCGTATATATCGTTAAATGTGCTAACGGAACATATTACACCGGTTACACAAATAATCTCGAGAACCGAATCAAACTACACAATAAAGGGGATGGCGCAAAGTATTTAAAAGGAAAGTTGCCGGTCCAGTTGGTTTATGCTAAAGAATATAAATATTATAAAAATGCGTTGCATGCTGAGAGGAATTTAAAGAAGTTGACTAGGAAAGAGAAGGAGGTATTAATTTCGAACTATGAGCGCACAAATGGAAATTTATCCCTATAGATTCATTCTGAATCTATACATAGGGATTAGAAAAAAAGGTTGCCCCCGTAGTTTTGCTATTGCAAAACTGGACACGGGGACACCCATGTCTAAGTTTTCAGGTGGTATTTTATGAGATACTACTCCAGAATGTTTAGGTGCTCCCACAGATTTGCCGCTGCAAATCTAGGACGTGGGAGCAACCGTGTCCAGGTTTTGAGGAAAATATGAAATATTTTCTCAAAACCTACGGTTGTCAGATGAATGTCCACGACTCTGAGAAGATTGCAGGTATTCTCTCGGAATCAGGATATAATGCGGCAGATTCTGTCACAGATGCTGATGTGATAGTTCTGAACACATGCAGTGTGAGGCAAAAGGCAGAGCAGAAGTTTTTTAGTGAACTGGGAAGGCTGAAAGCAGAAAAAAAGAAAAATCCTGATTTAAAAATTGCTGTTGCCGGCTGTATTGCACAGCAAAGGGGCAGCGATATATTTGAACGTTTCCCTTATGTTGATTTTATTTTTGGTCCTCAGAATATTGATAGTCTTGAGAAGTGGATATCAGACAAACCACAGGCAATAGACGCCAGACAACAGACATCAGACTACGCAGTACGCGGTACGAGATACGCAGAACAGAATCCTATAAAAAGGGAAGGGCAGGTCAAGGCATGGGTAGCTATAATGCACGGTTGTAACAACTTTTGTTCGTACTGTGTTGTGCCTTATACCCGCGGCAGGGAAAAAAGCAGGCACAGCATGGACATTCTTAATGAGATTAGGGAAATTGCAGTGCAGGGGTTTAAAGAGGTGGCACTTCTTGGGCAGAATGTTAATTCCTATGGCAAAAATCTTCCTGAAAACATAGACTTTCCAGATTTACTTAAAGTAATCCATGAGATAAATGACATACAAAGGATTAGATTTATCACCTCTCACCCTCGGGACCTTTCAGAAAAACTGATAAAAACAATGCGTGACCTGCCTAAAGTATGTGAGCATATGCACCTGCCCATACAGGCAGGCTCTGACAAAATCTTATCACTTATGAACAGGGGGTACTCATACATTCAGTACAAAGAGAAAATTGACATGCTCAGAACAGAAATCCCTGATATTGCTATAACAACAGATATAATCGTTGGTTTCCCCGGGGAGACTGATGATGATTTTGAATGTACAGTTAACGCCTTGAAGGAGATAGAGTTTGACGGTATTTTTGCCTTTAAATATTCAAAA
>JACROO010000066.1:0-1982 GCA_016214355.1 Nitrospirota bacterium
TCTCTTTGTTCTGCTGTATTAGGGACAGCAAGAACCTTTAAACCTGCCAATACTTCCTTGCACATACCTGCAAGACCAGCCTGCTGAAGCTTTGCAAGCCGCTCTTCATTGATCCATAAGTTAATTGGATAAGTCTCTTCTGCCATATTTATTCCTCCTTAATTATTTTAATTGTAGTAGGGGCGGGGTTACCCCGCCCCTACGGATTTATTTTAATGGTTCAATCGTGAATACAGGCTGCCTGTTCTTTAAGTACTGCTCATTAACAAATGGAGAACCAAAGCCGTACTTTTCTGCACATTCCATAATGAGATCAAAGACCTCAGGCCTGAAGATACGACGCGGCGGCTTCACACCGTCCTGAATAATACTTCTGATTAATGTACCGCTGAATGACGCCTTTTTATCCTTGTGCCCGCAAAGACCCATGTAAGTGACCTCATCGCATACAGGGCAGAACCACCAGTCAAGATTAAAGATAGGTGTTATGTTGAGAGACCCTTTGGGCAATTTATTGAAAATCCTGTGCGCATCATACGGGTCATAGTAACTTCCTACGCCTGCGTGGTCTCTTCCAAACATATGGTGGGTACAGCCAAGATTAGTTCTCAGACATGCATGGAATACTGCCTCTCTCGGTCCGGCATAACGCATATCCCAGAGGCTGCATGTGGTCAAAAAGATATCTTCCCTGAAATATCCATGTTTCCCCTGAGCTTCCTGGCAGAGGATTATTGCTTCATCAATATAGTCGCCTGCTCTCTTTTCACCGATAATCGCATTTACCAGAACGCCGCCGCGAGGTTTATCTACCATCATAGAACCATAAGCTCCTAAGTATGCACCTTTCATAAGCCATTCATGGCCAGTGTGAGGGACGTTTCTTGTCTGATGGTTGATAATCATTTCCCATCCTTTTTCCTTAAATCTTTCCCTCATCTGCTTTGGGGTAAGCCAAAATCTGGTGAAAGGCTCTTTTATTTTTGGAGGGTTGATGAGGGTGATCTTTCCGCCGAGGAACTTGTCCTGATATTCATATGTCCTCTTTACCCCAGGGTGCTTATCCTCTGTTGTGCCATAGACCTTCATCGCTACTTCTTTTTTGTCAAGTGTAAAAATATCAGTAACGTCAAAAATGGCAAAAGGATTACCTGTATAGGTAAGAAGGACTTCATCATACTGTTTAATACCTGATTTTTTCAGTTCGTCATCAGAAATATCAAATACAATAGGAATGCTCCATACGGTTTTCCCGTCTGCAAGGGTCATATTATTGCAAACAGACTCAACATCAGCCTTTGTCATGAACCCCTCAAGGGGTGAGAAAAATCCGTATGCAATGTCAATTACTTCCGTAGCAAGCTGCAAACGAACATCCAGTACTTTTGCTTTTGCTGCCTTCATTTCTGCCAGCCTCTTTAACGCTGCGTCTTTCGGCATAATGCGTTCTACAATTTCTTTACCGCCATGTCCAATGTTCTCCATTTATTCCTCCTTTTTTATAATTTAAGTCCATTCCTTCTCGCCGTCATTCCTGCGGAAGCAGGAATCCAGACGCCGTCCCCCGTATCATGTACGGGGCAGGCTCTGCAAAAGCAGGGAACTATACAAAGGAATTAGATTCCTGTTTTCACAGGAAACCCTGGATTCCCACTTTCGTGGGAATGACGACAACAATCAATACATACAGACACTAACGACTTATTTTAATTACTTGCCTTCCAGTACTGCGCAAACCTTTTTAAATATATCGTCAATACTGCCCACGCCTTTGACAGACTTCAGAATTCCCTTTTTGCTGTAATAATCCATAAGCGGTGCGGTCTGAGCCTCGTAAACGTCAAGCCTTTTCCTTATCGTCTCCTCCTTGTCGTCATCCCTCTGAAACAACTCGCCGCCGCACTTATCGCAAACGCCATCTTTCTTTGACAGTGAAAAATAGACATTATACATCTGCTGGCATTTTTTGCATGTCCTTCTTC
>JACROO010000066.1:2014-11560 GCA_016214355.1 Nitrospirota bacterium
AATGCCGCCTCAAGCGGCGCATTCATTCCGGCAAGCACCTTATCAAGCACCTCTGCCTGTGCCGTATTCCTCGGAAACCCGTCAAGGATATAACCCTTTTTGCAGTCATCCTTCGCGATCCTTTCCTTGACAAGCCCAATCACAACGCTGTCAGGCACAAGTTCCCCTTTATCCATATAAGATTTTGCCTCTTTCCCAAGGGGCGTACCGTCTGCAACAGCCTTCCTTAAAATATCCCCCGTTGATATCTGCACAATGCCGTATTTGTCAATCAGTTTCTTAGCCTGCGTTCCTTTACCTGCACCCGGTGCACCTAACAAAACAAGTCTCATTTAACCCTCCATTGAGCCATCGGCAAACCAATTATGAAAAAAGAAATATTCTTTTAATTCACAACAAAACAATTGGTTGCAAGGCAGATTGTTGTGTGGTATTATCTTAAAAATACCAGTAACAAAGTAAATATAATATGATGAAGGGCATATATTGAGTCAATATAAAAATTTAAATCAAAATATAATGTTTGCTTATACTTACAAATAAAAAGGAATCTCCTTAAAATTACAGCAAATAATTGAAATCCTTGATGCAGTAGTCATATCCGATACAGCCATATCCCGTGGATTTCTTCATCAGATTCGCATAGGATGGAAGACTAATGATACAAGAGATGTGGTAAAATGTGCCTGAAAAGAAACTGAAAAGGGGGTAAAAATGGAAAAAGGGAAAATCCTCGTGCTGGATGACGACCCGGTTGTAAGCCTAAGCTGTAAGAGAATCTTAGGAGCAGAAGGCTTCAACATCTCAACTGTTGAAAAAGGGGAAGATGCCCTCAATAAATTAGCAAAAGAAGATTTTGATTTATTGATTACCGACATAAGGCTCCCTGACATCAGCGGCATGACGGTGCTAAAAGAGGCACGGGTCATTAAACCCAAAACAGACGTAGTTGTAATCACAGGTTACCCCACTCTTGAAGACGCAAAAGAATCAATAAGGCTCGGCGCCTCAGAGTATATTGAAAAACCCTTTACTCCCGACTTTATGATAAACGTCGCCAATAAGGTTTTTGATCAGAAAGGCTGGATACTCAGGCAGGCGTTTATTGACGAGTTCCGTGAATATATCGTTCCATTAAGGGACAAAGACAATCCTATAATCTTTTATAAGGAAGGGACATGGGCAAGACCCTTCAAAAACAATATGTGGGAAATAGGATGTGACCTAAGATACTGGCTTTTAACCGGAAATCTGATGTATGTTGACTTTATAAAAGATAAAGAAACAATTAAGGCAGGCGAATCATTTGCAAGGATTTATACAAGCACAGGACAGAGCAACGAACTATTATCGCCGATGAACGGAGAATTGAGGGAAATAAATACAAAGGCTAATGATGTTATGTGCGCCTTATTAAAAGACCACCTTTCAGAAGGCTGGTTGTTATGGCTGGCAAGGGTTTTCCCTTTGCCGACAAAATGAAGAACCCTGCGGTCCCGAAGCTTCGGGACAGGGTATCAAACATCAAAATTATAGCGTCTTTTGTCATTCCCCGACCCCCGATCGCGGTCGAGGGCAGGCAAGTGCGTAATGACAGAAATTAGTTCTAAGTTCCCGGTTCTTAGTTCAATAAAGAGGAGCAATATATGTCCGACAACGCCAATGTTCTCGTAGTTGACGATGAACCTGTAATCGTAAAAAGCTGCGAAAGAATCTTAAAGTCAGAAGGTTACAATGTTGACGGGGCGCTGAGCGGAAAAGAGGCAGTCCGCAAGATGGAGGAAAAAAATTACGACCTTGTGCTTACTGACCTCAAGATGCCTGAGATGGACGGCATCACGCTTATAAGATGGATAAAGAGAGCCAAGCCGTCAACAGCCATTGTAATAATTACGGGATACCCGTCGCAGGAAACAATTAAAGACGCACTTGAATTAGGCATTATTGATTATGTCCCAAAACCGTTCACACCGGCAGTGTTGATAGATGTAACGCACAGGGCATTTGAATGGGTCCACGGAAAGGCTCAGGAGGAAAAGCCAAAAGAGCAATTCCCTCCTTCCATGCTCGCTGAATTAGAGAGGGTAATCAATGAATATAAAAAGAAGCCGGGGAGTTCCATTCCGGCACTGCAGCGCGCACAGGAAATAGTGGGTTATCTGCCGCCCATAATTCAAAAACGCATTGCAAAAGGGCTGAATATCCCAGTAGCCGAGATACACAGTATTGTTTCTTTCTATTCCTTCTTCACAATGAAGCCGAGAGGCGACCACACCGTAAGGGTCTGTCTCGGCACTGCATGCTATGTAAAGGGGATTGAGACAATACTAAACAAGATTAAGGAGGCGCTGAATATAGACGTTGGAGAAACAACCGGGGACAAAAAATTTTCTCTGGAGACCGTAAGATGCCTCGGCGCCTGCGGGCTTGCACCTGTCATGGTCATAGACCATGATACGTATGGTTCGCTGAATCAAAAAAAAGCAATAGAGTCCCTTAATCAATATGCCCCTGTAAGCAAAGAACTACTGCAGGAGGAAACGATAGAACTAAACGAGGGAGAATAATATGCCGAGATTAACGATAGACGACCTTCAGAAAATTAAGGAAAAATATAAGGCAGAATTTTCTCTAAGAGAAGGTGGATACAGGGCAAAGGTTACAGTTCATATGGGAACCTGCGGAATTGCGGCAGGGGCACGGTCTGTAATGACTGCAATGATGGATGAGATTGCAAATGCCAATGTGAAAGATGTTATAGTTACTACCTCCGGCTGTGCAGGGCTTTGCGCCCGCGAACCAATGATAACAGTGGAAATAATCAATCAGGCGCCAATCAAATATTGCGACCTGAATGAGGGAAAAATTAAAGAGATATTTAAAGAACATGTTATCGGCGGTAATCCTGTTGAGAAATATGCACTGGTAGCCGGATGCGAAACGACATATTAATGCGAAGGGGTCAAGGGGTCCAGGAGTCAAGGGGTCAAGTGAAGCAAAGAATTCCACTTGAATCCTTGAACCCTTGAATCCTTGAACCCTATTTTGGAGGATAGATGGAACGGTTTCGTGCTAATGTAATGCTCTGTGCGGGGACAGGCTGTGTTGCCAGCGGAACGATGAAGGTTAAAGCCGCACTTCAGGATGAGCTTAAAAAGAGAGGGCTTGAAAATGAGATAAAAATAGTCCTTACCGGATGCAACGGCTACTGCGCCAAGGGACCTGTCATGTCAGTTTACCCCGATGATATCTTCTATCAGGCTTTAACCGTGGAGGAAATACCAAAACTGGTTGAAGAGCATTTTCTAAAAGGCAGGCCTTGTCAGAAATTAATGTTCAAAGAGCCTGAGGAAAAATCCCCTGTTCCATTAATGAAAGACATCCCGTTCTTTAAATATCAGGTGTTAAGGGTTTTAAGGAACAAAGGGCTCATAGACCCTGAAAAGATAGAAGAATACATTGCAAGGGACGGCTATCAGGCGGCGGCAAAGGCACTGACGCAAATGACATCACAGGAAATAATACAGGTCATGAAAAATTCAGGGATAAGGGGGCGGGGCGGGGCGGGCTTCCCTACGGGCATGAAATGGGAGTTCTGCTCAAAAGTCCCTTCTGATGTGAAATATATGCTGTGCAACGGCGATGAAGGAGACCCCGGTGCGTTCATGGACAGGTCTGTCATGGAGGCAGACCCGCATGCCGTCATTGAAGGTATGATTATCGGCGCAAAGGCAATAGGTGCGCACAATGGATATTTATATGTACGGGCTGAGTATCCCCTTGCTGTAAAGAGACTCCAGCTTGCAATAGGGCAGTGTTATGAGGCAGGACTTCTGGGTAAAAATATTTTTGACAGCGGTTTTGATTTTGACCTTGAGATTTATCAGGGCGCCGGTGCGTTTGTCTGCGGGGAAGAGACTGCCCTGATGCGCTCTATTGAGGGAAAACGCGGGATGCCGAGACCAAGGCCGCCCTTCCCTGCACATAAAGGCCTCTGGAATAAGCCCTCTGTACTGAACAATGTTGAGACCCTTGCGCAGGTGCCGCTGATAATCCTGAACGGCGCTGACTGGTACAAAAGCCGGCGGATGCATCACTGAAAATCTCCTTGACCTGCCGGTCACTTATGAAGATGTTGTCAAGACAGGCGCCATAATGGGCTCAGGCGGCATGGTTGTAATGGATGACAACAACTGCATGGTAAGCACGGCAAAGTTCTTCCTTGAATTTACGGCAGACGAGTCATGCGGGAAATGCGTGCCGTGCAGGATAGGAACAAGGATACTGCTTGACATGCTCACTGACATTACCGAGGGACGCGGCAATGAAAAGGATATAGAGACGCTTGAAGACCTCTCACGCGACATAATTTCAGCATCGCTCTGCGGTCTCGGACAAACAGCCCCAAACCCTGTTCTTACTACAATAAAATATTTCAGGGATGAATATGAATCACACATTAAAGATAAATGGTGCAAGGCAGGTGTCTGCCGTGACCTCTGCACATTTCTCATAGACGAACAACTGTGCAAGGGATGCGGTGCATGCTTAAGGGTTTGTTCATCTAAGGCAATTACCGGTGAAAAGAAAAAACCGCACAGGATTGCGCAGGACATCTGCGTCCGGTGCAGGAGCTGCTACGAGACTTGCAAGTTTGACTCTATTAAGATACTGCCTGCATCGGCAATGGAGGGTAAAACCAAAAAACTGTTAACCGTAAACAGTGAACTGTCAACTAAAATATGGTAGAGCTAACTATAAATGACAAAAAAATACAAGCGGCTAAAGGAACAACCATCCTTGAGGCGGCGCTTAAAAATGGCATAAAGATTCCCAATCTCTGCTATGACAAGCGTCTCAGTCCTTACGGTGCATGCAGGCTGTGCGTTGTTGAAGTAGAAGGACAGCCGAGGCTTTTTGCCTCGTGTTCAAGCCCTGTGGCGGCAGGGATGGCAGTAAAAACCAATACTCCGAAACTAAGAAAAATCCGTCAGACAATAATTGAGCTTATGTTAGTCCACCATCCGCTTGACTGCCCGGTATGCGATAAGGCAGGCGAATGCGACCTTCAGGATATTGCATATGAATACGGAAAGCCTGAGGCACGCTTCATAAGACACAGGAAAAAAGCACCCCCCGATGTAAGAGGACCATTAATTGAGCTTACATCTAACAGATGCATCCTCTGCGGCAAATGCGTAAGAATCTGCGACGAATATCAGGGCAGAGGTGCATTAGGGCTAATCGGCAGAGGATTCTCCACAGTTGTCCAGCCTGCATTTGGCGAAATATTAGAGTGTGATTATTGCGGACAATGCGTGGATACATGCCCCACCGGCGCACTTTTAAGCAAGCCTTACAAGTTCAAGGCGCGTGCATGGCTGCTTGAAGAAAAAGATACCGTATGCCCATTCTGCGGCTGCGGCTGTACTCTTACACTGGGGATAAGGGAAGGAGAAATTCTCAGGTCAATCGGGAAAGAAAACAGAGGAGTAAGCAACGGTAATCTCTGCGGCAGGGGCAGATTCGGGGATGAGGCGTTAAATTATATTGCTGACAAACTTAAAGCCGTATCAGGCAGATACGGGGCATCTGCCATCGGCGCCATAGGCTCCCACAGATGCACCAATGAAGACAACTATGCCCTCCAGAAATTTATGAGGAATGTCATTGGCTCCAACAACATTGACTCCTCTGCTGCATTCGGTTATGCAGTTGCAGAAAAGGCGTGGGAAAAGGCTTTCGGACAAAAAGACCACCGCATAAGCCTGCAGTCGCCGCTTAATAAAGATGCCATCCTGATACTTGAATCCGACCCGTCCATTACACATCCTGTATTCGGGCTTAATATTCTCCGTGCAAAAAGAGAGGGCGCATGCCTTATCGTTGCCGACAGCCGGGATACAAAACTGACAAGACACAGCTCACAATGGCTCAGGATAAAGCCCGGCACAGGGCTTGCACTGTTAAACGGGATAATGAAGGTTATAATAGACAAAGGTCTTTTTGACAGAGAAAAGGCATCATCCCGAAATATCGGGACCGGTTTTTCTTCGCTTGAACTGACACTAAAAGATTACACTCCGGGTGTAGTCTGCAGGGTCACAGGTTTAACAGAGGAAGAACTTGCAGCCGCAGCAGAAAAATATGCGGGGGCTAAAAAAAGGATGCTCTCTGTCACCTTAAGTATTACTGAAAATAACAAATCTTTAGACATATTGCTTGCTGCCGCTAATCTGGTCCTTCTGCTTGGCGATAGTGCTGACGCACTTCAGGTTCCGGCAGAGTACTCAAATACCTTCGGTGCTTATCACATGATAACTCAGAACTCAGATAAAGGTATCTCAGAGATGTTTTATGATTCGGATTCTCTCAAGGCTTTATATATTATGGGAGAAGACCCTGCAATCAACTTTCCGGACAGTTCAAAGATAATCAGCAGATTAAGCTCATTAGAACTTCTCGTTGTGCAGGATATTGCACTCACAGAAACCGCAAAGTCAGCTCATGTAGTCCTGCCTGCCTCAGGCTGGGCAGAAAAAGACGGGACTTTCACAAATACCGAAGGAATTACACAGAAAATATACAAGGCAGTCAGTCCAACCGGCAAGTCGCTACCTGACTGGCAGATTTTAAGAAATCTTGCATTGACCATGGGAAAAGACCTCGGCTTTAGAAATCTTGATGACATCACAAAAGAAATAAATTCAGCCTTCAGCCTTCAGCCCTCAGCCCTCAGCCCTCAGCCTTGTTTCAACCCTGTCCACTACACCACTGGTGAGGAGCCTGACTCAGAATATCCGCTTACCATGGTTATAAGAGACATACTTCAGCATTCAGGAAGCATGTCAACAAGGTCTAAGTCGCTTGATTTAGTCGTCTCCGAGGCACTGCTTGAAATAAATGAGGAAGATGCCAGAAAGTACGGCATCCCCGACCAGAGCCATGTGAAAGTAAGCTCAAGGCAGGGCGCAGTATATCTTAAAGCAGCGGTCTCTGATGAGATTCCCGAAGGCGCAGTATTTGTATCTCCTCACTTCCCGCATGCAAAGATAAATACGCTGACACGATTTTCTGCAAACGGCGGTTCAGGGATTATTGCAGTAAAAATTGAGAGTGTGAAGTAGAAAACTCTCTACTCCACCACATCCAGCTTTATACTCAACTCTTTAAGCTGTTTTTCATCAACCATAGACGGGGCGTTGCTGAGGGGGCAGACTGCCTTCTGCGTTTTTGGGAAAGCAATAACGTCTCTTATTGACTGCTCTCCTGCAAGTATCATTACAAGCCTGTCAAGCCCGAGCGCTATGCCTCCGTGAGGCGGAGCGCCGTATTCAAATGCCTCAAGGAGAAAACCGAATTTTGTATTTGCATCCCCGGGGCTGATTTTAAGCAGTTCAAACATCTTGTCCTGAACCTCTTTTTTATGTATGCGGATGCTTCCGCCTCCGATTTCAAATCCGTTCAGCACAATGTCGTAAGCCTTTGCTTTAATTTCAGTGAGCAGTGAACAGTGAACAGTGAACAGTTCCGGGTCGGAAGAATTTACAGAAAGCAATTTCCCCATATCCTCATCAACAGGAGAAGTGAACGGATGGTGCATTGCCTCGTATCTCTGCTCATCTTCGTTCCACTCAAAGAGAGGAAAATCAGTTACCCAGAGGAATTTATAAATATCATTTTTAATAAGATTAAGCCTTTTGCCTAATTCGTTCCGGAGCCTTGCAAGCGAATCATTCACAATTTTTTCTTTATCGGCAACAAAAAGGAGCAAATCTCCTTCTTCTGCCTCAAGCCTTTGGGCAAGCGATTTTAATACCTGCTCGGGGAAGAATTTTACTATTGGGGATTCAAATCCGTTCTTTATTTTTATCCATGCAAGACCCTTTGCACCGAATGTCTTTACCTCTTCTGTAAGGTCATCAAGCTCTTTTCTTGAATAATCAGCAAGTCCTTTTGCGTTTATGCCTTTAACCTTTCCACCGTTTTCAAGTGCACTGAGAAAAACTTTGAAAGAGGAATCCTTTACTATATCTCCCGCATTCTTAAGCTCAATAGAGAATCTCATATCTGGTTTGTCAGAGCCGAATCTCTCTAATGCATCATTATATGTAAGCCTCGGAAATGGCATGGCAAGTTCTATATTTAGAGTATCTTTAAAAACCTCTTTCATCATACCTTCTATAAGCGCTATGACATCTTCCCTTTCTGCAAAAGACATTTCTAAATCAACCTGTGTAAATTCAGGCTGCCTGTCAGCCCTCAGGTCTTCATCCCTGAAGCACTTTACAATCTGATAATATCTTTCAAGCCCTGATATCATGAGAATTTGCTTGAAAAGCTGGGGGGACTGCGGGAGTGCATAAAAATGTCCGGGATTCACCCTGCTCGGAACAAGATAATCCCTTGCTCCTTCAGGCGTGCTCTTTGTAAGCATGGGAGTTTCTATCTCTAAAAAGTTTTTTGAATTAAGATATTCTCTTATTGTTTTTGCTGTTTTATGTCTGAGGATAATATTTTTCTGTATGACAGACCTTCTCAAATCAAGGTACCGGTATTTTAGTCTAAGGGACTCTGCTGCATCTGTCTCATCTTCAACCATAAAGGGAAGAGGCTTACAGTCATTAAGTATCTCAAGCCTCTTTACAATAACTTCAATCTGCCCTGTTGCAATTGAAGTGTTCTCTGTGCCCTCAGGCCTTTTCATTACCTCGCCTTTCACCTGAAGCACATATTCGTTCCTTATATCCTGAGCGAGCCTGTGGGTTTCGGCATCAATCTCAGGATTAAAAACTACCTGCACAATGCCGCTCCTGTCCCGCAGGTCAATAAATATAAGTCCTCCGTGGTCTCTCCGCCTGTTAACCCATCCGGCAAGGGAAACGCTTAACCCTATATCAGATTCTCTAATTTCACCGCACCATCTATCTCTCATCATATCAAGTTGTTAGTTTTTAGTTGTTAGTTGTTAGGGTTCAATTTAAAAGAATTAATCATGCCCTGAATCATCATACCAATTTCACCTATATCGCATTCAAGTTCTTTAGCAATATTATTATCAAGGTAGTTTAATTTATTTAAAAGTCTTAAGACAGTAACAACTTCATATTGTGATCGTAAAGCTATATACAAGAATTGCAAAAACTCCTTTTTTGATTTACATGCAGAGCCTTCAGCTATATTTAACGCAATAGACGTAGTGGCTCTTCTTAATTGTGATGTTAATCCGTACAACTCGTCTTTTGGGAATTTTTTACTCTTATTGTATATTTTTACACAAAAATCCATTGCTTTCTGCCAAACAATTAATTTTTCAAATCTGTAACTCATCTTTATTTTCTAACAACTAAAAACTAACAACCAACAACTGCCTTAAGTTTTCTTATCTCCCCTCTTGTTAGATAACGATACTCACCTGAAGGCAAATCTCCAATCTCAATACCGTTAATCCTTATCCTTTTAAGTTTTAATACAGAGTGCCCTGTTTTATCAAGCATCCTTCTGATTTGTCTCTTCCTGCCTTCGTATATTGTAATCTCAAGCCAT
>JACROO010000044.1 GCA_016214355.1 Nitrospirota bacterium
AAAAATCCTCCCCTTTTTTTTAAAAGTATTTACAACAGCCTCTATTGCAATTTTTATGGATTTTTTTTCTTTAAGAATACGCTTTAACCCTCTGACTTCTTCATCAATAAAAAGCTCAACAGCTTTTTCTATGGCAATCCTGTCAATATCTTTAGAGCGAAGATTCCTCTGCTCTGTCACATCCTGTCCGCAAGACATCAGCCTTTTCATGCCCCTCCCTTAATTATTTAATCATAACACAATTGACATTATCGTTAAAAAGGGCTTAAGACTTTTTAAACAGCACCAATTTATGTTATATTTCTTAGGTATGGAAAAGAAACTTATTGATGAATCCAGGAAATATATAATGAACACCTATAACCGCTTCCCTATTGTCCTGAGGAAGGGGCGGGGGATGAAGGTGTGGAGTTCTGACGGCAAGGAGTATCTTGATTTTGTCGGCGGCATTGCTGTAAATTGCCTTGGCCACTGCCACCCAAAGGTTGTAATATCCCTGCAGAAGCAGGCACAGAGGCTGCTGCATGTATCAAACCTCTACCACATAGAGCCGCAGATAAAGCTTGCCAGACTTCTGATTGAGCGTTCATGTGCAGACAAGGCATTTTTCTGCAACTCAGGGGCTGAAGCGAATGAGGCAGCAATAAAGCTCGTAAGAAAGTATGCAAAAGACCATGGTGTATCCGACAAATATGAAATTATAACCACCCACGGCTCTTTTCACGGCAGGACACTCGCTGCACTCAGCGCATCAGGTCAGGAAAAATTTCAGAAGGGCTTTGAGCCGTTAGTGCCCGGCTTTAAACACGTCCCATTTAATGATATTGAGGCACTTGTAAAATCAATAACAAGGCATACATGTGCTGTAATGCTTGAACCGATTCAGGGAGAGATAGGTATAAAGATGCCTTCCGAAGGTTATCTTAAAAAAGTCCGCAAGGTCTGCGATGACTATAATCTTTTGCTTATACTTGACGAGGTCCAAACAGGCATGGGAAGAACAGGCAAGTTTTTCGCATATGAGCATTTTGATATAGAACCTGACATCATAACTCTTGCAAAGGGGCTGGGCGGCGGGGTTGCTATCGGTGCTATGCTTGCGAAAGAGGCCGTGGCTCAATCTTTTCAACCCGGCACACATGCCTCAACATTTGGCGGTAACCCGCTTGCCTGCACAGCAGCTATTACTACAATAGAAACCCTGCTTGAAGACGGATTTATTCTGGACAACTGCAACCGTATGGGGAAATATCTTTTGAAAAACCTTGAGAAATTAAAAAAAGACTACCCATCGGTAATAGCTGAAATAAGGGGCATCGGGCTTATGGTTGGCATGGAGCTTACAAAGCCATGTGCAAATATAGTTACTCTGGTTGCTGAGAAAGGTGTCCTCATTAATTGCACCAGCGGGAATGTCCTTCGTTTTACTCCTCCGTTAATAGTTACAGAAAAGGAAATTGACCATCTCATTGAAGTGCTTGAGGATGTCTTTGGAGGACCATAATAAAAGATACATTTTAAATTTAGTCCCGAAATGTCGGGACAAAATTAACAACTCAAAATTGATAGTTGATAAATGTTAATTGATAATTTTTACTTGATTAATCTCTTATGAAAAAAGATTTTCTGACACTCAGAGACTTATGTGCTGACGAATTGAATGCAATCCTGAAAAGGGCATCCGAATTTAAAGCAGGCAAGGATGCCAATGCGTGCCCGCTTATAGGGAAAAGCATCGGACTTCTTTTTGAAAAGGCATCTACGAGGACGAGGATTTCCTTTCAGGTCGGCATATATCAACTCGGTGCACAGGCAATTTATCTTAATCCAAACGAAATACAGATTGGCAGGGGCGAAACCATAGAAGATACTGCGAAGGTGCTTTCAAGATACCTGCACGGGATTATAATAAGGACATTTGGTCACAAAATAATAGAAGATTTTGCAAAGAATGCAGCTATCCCTGTAATTAACGGGCTTACGGATTTGCACCACCCATGTCAGGCACTTGCAGACCTGATGACAATAAATGAAAAAAAAGGCAGGCTGAAAGGTGTGCATATGGTTTATGTAGGTGACGGCAATAACGTTGCCAACTCATTAATAGAGGCCGCATCAGTAACAGGGATGCATCTGTTTATTGCCTGCCCAGAGGGATATGAACCTGACAGCAGAATTTATAAAAAAGCCGTTTCTGAAGGCGCCTATGTAAAAATTCTGAGGAAACCCGAAGAGGCTGTTAAGGATGCCGATGTTCTTTATACGGATGTATGGGTAAGTATGGGGCAGGAAGAAGGAGCGGAAAAAAAGAAAAAAGCATTCAGGGCATATCAGATAAACAAAAAACTTCTCTCACTCGCAAGTCCTGACGCAATTGTCATGCACTGCCTCCCTGCACACAGGGGAGAAGAGATTACGGATGATGTAATTGATTCCCCAAAAAGCGTCGTCTTTGACCAGGCTGAAAACAGGCTTCACGCACAAAAGGCGCTGCTTGAGACGCTGATAAGATAATGCCCTGCCTTGACTTTCGCATGCGATTTTAACTAAATTACTCCTTATGCGCACACCGCTTATAGCAGCAAACTGGAAGATGAATAAGACCACTGTGGAAACCGAGAATTTTATCCGCTCGTTCCTGCCGCTGATAAAAGGCACTACAGGTGTAGATATAATAATTGCACCGCCATTTACATCTTTACTAAGCGCAGCAATACTAATAAGGGCAACCGGCGTAAGGCTTGCGGCGCAGAATGTATTCTATGAGGAAAAAGGCGCATTTACAGGTGAGGTCTCTCCTGTCATGCTCCTTGATACAGGATGCAGTTTTGTAATCATAGGACATTCTGAAAGAAGGCAGTATTTTTCAGAGACCGATGAGATTGTAAATAAAAAAATCAGGACAGTAAGGAAAAACGGGCTTGAGGTCATCCTCTGCATAGGCGAGTCTCTTAAGGAAAGGGAAGACAATAAGACATTTGAAGTGCTTGACAGACAGCTATCCGGCTCCCTGGACAATATAACGCTTGACGGAATAACAATAGCCTACGAACCAATCTGGGCTATCGGAACAGGAAAGACAGCCACGCCGGGGCAGGCAAACGAGGCACATTCCTTTATAAGAAAATGGCTGGATAAAAAATATGGGGACATTGCCTGCAAGACAAGAATACTTTACGGCGGCAGCGTAACCCCTGAAAATGTTGATTCCCTGATGGCAGAGCCCGAGGTTGACGGGGCACTTGTCGGAGGGGCAAGCCTAAAACCAGACAGTTTTGCTAAAATAGTAACCGGTGCAACTAAGAAATAAGCCCCTTTAGTTCTTAGTTTAAGGAGGAGATTGCAGTGTTTACATTATTAGTTATTGTTCACTTGATTGTCTGTTTATTCTTAATCTTTGTTGTGCTGATACAGAGCAGTAAGGGCGCTGAGATGGGTGCTGCCTTCGGAGGCTCAACGCAAACCCTTTTTGGAAGCAGGGGTGCAGTGACATTTTTAAGCAAGGTTACCACAGCAGCAGCCGTCATATTCATGATAACATCCCTTGCCTTAACAATAGTATCTGCAAAAAGGGTATCAGTTATGTCCGGAGAAAAGCCTGCTAATACAGCTCCTGTACAGCCGTTTTCAGAGACTACATCAGTGCCTGTGCAGCAGGAAAAACCTTCAGTGCCCCAGTCCACACCTCAGACAATGCCGCAGGGCACTTCGCCTCAAACACAGGCTCCGGCTCAGAGCAAGCCTGCAGCGCCTGTTAAGTAAACGGGCAGATGGTAAAAGCGGGAAAGGCGGGAAAGGTTTTTAAAAACCTACGTAACTTCTGCTTTGTTGCTTTTATAAGTTTTGCACTGCTGTTTGTCTCCTGCGTCAAGGAGCCTCCAATAAAAAAACCGCACAGCCTTACTGAGGGCTATCTTGCCGATGCAAAAAGACTACTGCCGATGCTTGCCTCTGACAGCGCCTCAGCAGGTATAAGCGGATTAATTTTCAATGGACTTACAAAATACGATAAAAACATTAAGGTTACAGGCGACCTCACAGAATCATGGACAGTCTCACCTGACGGGCTTGTCATTACTTTTAAATTAAAGAAGGGCATTAAATGGCAGGACGGTGCTGAATTTACTGCAGATGATGTCCTTTTTACTTATCAGAAAGTCACGGACCCCAAAGTTGCCACACCTTACAGCAGTAACTATGGGCCTGTAAAAAAAGTTGAAGTAATTGATAAGTACACAATAAAGGTCACTTATTATGAGCCATATGCCCCTGCGCTTGAATCATGGGGTATGGGGATAATCCCAAGGCATCTCCTTGAAGGGAAGGATATTAATACAGACGACTTTAACCGCCGCCCCGTAGGTACAGGACCGTACAAATTCGGCGAATGGGTTACAGGACAGAAAATAGTACTTACTGCAAATGACAACTATTTTGAGGGCAGGCCTAAGATTGACCAGTACATTGCCAAGGTAACCACTGACCAGTCAACAATGTTTCTTGAACTTCAGGCGGGCATTTTAGACATGATGAATCTCACGCCGACACAGTTCAGGGTTCAGTCAGAAAAAGCGGTGATTAAGAAATATTTTCAGAAATTCAACTACCCTGCCTTTGCATACACATATCTCGGATATAACCTGCTTGACCAGAGGTTTAGCGACAAGAGAGTCAGGCAGGCAATAACATATGCGATTAACAAAAAGGCAATTATTAATGGAGTGCTTTTCGGATACGGAACGCCGTGCAGCGGTCCCTTCCCCTCTGAATCATGGGCGCATAATCCTGCTGTAGAGGCTTATGAATATAATCCTGATAAGGCAAAGTCTTTTTTAAAAAAGACTGGCTGGGTTATAGGTGGAAGAGAAAAAAAAAAAAAAAATAATGTGCCTTTTTCTTTTACTGTTCTTGTTAATCAGGGAAATGACGTAAGACTTAAGGTTGCACAGATAATCCAGCAGGACCTTAAAAAAGTAGGGGTTGATATGAAAATCACGGTGCTTGAGTGGCAGACAATGCTTCATGAATTTATTGATAAAAAGAGGTTTGAGGCAGTGATTCTCGGCTGGTCGCTGTCAAGGGACCCTGACATATATGATATATGGCATTCGTCAAAGACAAAAGAGGGAGAGTTTAATTTTGTAGGCTACATAAATCAAGAAGTGGATAACCTGCTTTTGGAAGGCCGCAGGACCTTTAATCAAGAAGAGCGCAAAATGGTTTACTCTATGTGCCTGATGCGCTGCCGATACTGCATAAACGGTTTAAAGGTGTAGAAAAAACAGCCCTCGGCATAGGACATGACTGGCATCTGCATTGGCATGTGCCTGAAAACAGGATAGAATGGTACAATTAAGGCAGTCAAAAGTCGGGATAGCCTTCTAAAAGAGGGGCTCCACCAACTCTTTTTATCTCAAGATTTTTTATCTTAACCGCAGTCTTAAGCCTTGCAGGGGATTTTCCTCCAATTGACGAAACTGCATCCGCACCGCCTATAATCTGAGGCGCAATAAAAACAACAATCTTATCCACAATCCTGCTTGATATGGCAGAGGCGTTTACTGATGAGCCGCCTTCAATCATGAGGCTTGTTATATTTAGTTCTCCGAGTTTTTTCATAAGTGCATTTAAATCAACTTTGCCATTTTTGTCTTTTACTATCAAGACCTGAACGCCAAGATTTTTTAA
>JACROO010000029.1 GCA_016214355.1 Nitrospirota bacterium
TCAAACTCTGATTAACCTCTATTTGCGTGATTGTGCTGTTTCAAGCCGCAGGCTTTCTTTGCAATGGAAAGCGGCTTAATAGAGTGACGAGGATCCGGTCTTTACTTTTAGCATTTCGTGGTGGCAGGTCTTGTTTTTTGCATACATGAAAAGACTGGATTCCTGCCTCCGCAGGAATGACGAATTTTTGTTGGTATCATTTTTTTAGAACAAACCCCACCATACTTAATTCTGATTCAGAATATTTGTCATGATTTTTTTAGCTCTGTCATGAGTTCCTGAAACCGCATCTCAACTAATGTACGGCGTCCGGGGGAGTTGATTCGCTTAATCATACGGCGGGCATTCATAATGTTGAATTTTTTCGGGAGATCAAGTTCAGGCAGGGAACGGAATAATTTTGACTTTGCCGGTCCCATATAAAAGAAATCAAGAAGCGCCTTTTCAGGAACTGCCATTTTGATTCCGGATTTGCCGACCGGCTCATAGCCGAAGAAAAATTCCGGGGTAACATGATGTATTGAGAATGTCCCCAGTGGTATTTTGAAGATATGCGTTCTTGCCGGAGAAACAGAATAAGTTATTGCAGGGATTTGAGAAATCATGCCATGGTAATAAAGCGCGCTTTGCATGGATATATAGCTTGGGAAAGGCGCTGTGAGATACTCAGGCAATGCCAGCGTCTCCAATGCCTCTGGGAATACCCATAATCCCCGCTTAATGCGGACAATATGATTGGAATCTTTTAGACGTGCAAGCAGCCTGCTTGCATGGTCTTTCCTTACGTCTAAATATGCCATCACATCTGCAGTCCGGAAAACAGGAGTTTCTAATTTTTTCAGGCGCGCAAGCACATCTGTAAGTCTCATGCTGCTTCCTCTTTAATGGCATCAGCAACCTTTAGCACTATTTCATCCCAGACATCCTCTGAATCATACTGTTTCCGGTAGTCCGGGTGAAGGTAAGACAGGACATGGCTTTTAAATATATCAAAAGTAACTGACATGACATTTGACTCAGCTATGTGGAGTTGGCTTCTCAGTTTGCTGTTTGATATATTTCTGCCTGCTCCTGCATTCAGCAGTAAATTAAGGTCAAATATGTCTCTTGCCTGTGTCGCACGTCTGGTTATGAGAGCTTCCACTTTCTGCTCATAAGCGCTGTGAATGTCATAATGATTAGACATAATAGGTGAGAGCTTGTATGTTCTCACAAGTTCAGGATCTATAGGCTCAAATACAGTGTTTCCCTTCATCCCTCTTCTTGAAAACTCTATTTTTGTAGGTAGTGCTATGCCGGAACCGGAAACAGCCAGCCCAACCTTCCATCGCTGCGTCGTCCCGGTTTGTTTCGGCTCAGACCAGCGTTCAATAATGACCCCGTGAACCTGAAGGATTTGTACAAAGGGTTTTGATTTTAAAATACTCACCACCGTATCCCGAAGCTTATCTTTTGGAATTTCAAAGATATCCATATCCATATCCTCGGAATAGCGAATACTTTTCAGATAAAAACGTAAGTTGCACCCTCCTTTCAGGGCGTAGAACCTCTTATCTATCTTCCGCCCCAACTGGTCAAGGAAAAGCAGGTGAAACAGCTCCACGTATTGCATAACTGTATATTTGGTCATCCTTCAACCCTCCATAATCAATAATACCTATAGTTGTTACATATGTCAACTACAGGTATTATAAATTAATTGTTTTAAGACAAACGGCTCTGATAGGATTTTATGTTACTTGCAGGATGTCTGAAAAATGCTGTAATATTAGCAACCATGGGAGTGCATAGGGTTCTGGTGTCCCTCCCGGACTTCAAATCCGGTGTTTCCCGACAAAATCGGGAAGGGTGGGTTCGATTCCCACACGCTCCCGCCATTGAAAAACAGTTAATAGTTGACAGTTAACAGTTGATAGTAAAATAAAATAGCTAACAGTTAACAAAAAAGAGTGAAGAGTAAAAAACAACCTACTTTAACAGCCCGTAGTCCGCAAGCGTCTTTCTTAATTTCTCTTTATTCGCATCGCTCAGGGGACAGAGCGGAAGCCTGAACTCCTCCTGAATCTTCCCCATCATGCTTAAGGCGGTCTTTGCCGGTATGGGATTTGTCTCAATGAACATTGACTGGTTTAAAGGCTCAAGCTTATAGTGAAGCCTTCTTGCCTCCGCTATGTTTCCGCTGTCCCAAGCCTTGCACATCTCAGAAACATCCTTTGGTGCGACGTTTGCAGAAACCGAGATTACGCCTTTGCCTCCGAGTGCAAGCAGGGTAAGAGTTGTAAAATCATCGCCTGATATGACCGCAATCCTGTCGCCGCACAGGCGTATTACCTCGCTCACCTGCTTCATGTCGCCTGTTGCTTCCTTAATCCCGACAATACTTTTAATCTCGGCAAGCCTTGCGACTGTCGGAGGAAGCATATTTACTCCCGTGCGTCCGGGGACATTGTATAAAATCTGCGGGATGTCAACCATCTCCGCAACTTTTTTATGATGCTGATAGAGTCCCTCCTGCGTGGGCTTGTTGTAATAAGGGCTGACCAGAAGTGCGGCATCTGCACCCAGTTTTTTTGCCTTATCCGTAATCATTACGGTCTCATCCGTTGAGTTTGCGCCTGTGCCTGCAATAACCGGCACCCTCTTGTTGACAGTATTGACCGTTATCTCAATTACCCTGTAATGCTCCTCATAATCCAGCGTAGCTGATTCACCGGTAGTTCCGCACGGCACTATGGCGTTTGTCCCCTGAGATATATGCCATTCAATCAAATCTCCCAGCGCCTTTTCATCCACTTTTCCATTTTTAAACGGCGTGACTATTGCAACAATTGAACCCTTAAACATAATTGCCTCCTTTTATTTGCTTACGTATTGTCAAAATCTAACCACAGAGAACACAGAGAAAATTATTTGTTTTCAATAGGTTAAATCTCTTTTTATTCCCTCCCCTCTGTGGTCTCTGTGGTTTCATTTTCCCTTTTCAGTTTTCATAAAACTTTTGACATTACCTTTGCTTAGATAAAGCAGTTATCCTGAAAATTACACAGTATTTTAAAACATCCGAAAATTCTTATCTATTTTACAGCATAAGGGTTAATTTTGCTTAATGTCAGCATGCTAAGGCGATTTTTACCATTTCAGATTGAAAATATGAGGCAAATTAGTATAATACGGATTACATGCTCTCCAAGATTTTAAGCGCCACATTAATAGGGATTGATGCACACATCATTGATGTAGAAGTGGACATTACCTCAAGGGGTCTGCCGCATTTTTCCACTGTAGGGCTTCCTGATACGGCGGTAAGAGAGAGCAAGGACAGGGTAAGGGCAGCACTCAAGAACACGGGATTTAGCTTTCCTTTAAAACAGATAACCGTTAACCTTGCGCCTGCTGATATTAAAAAAGAGGGCTCTGCCTTTGACCTCCCTATTGCAATAGGCATAACAGTGGCAGAAGGTATTATGGAGCCACGCGACATTGAAGGATTTATGATTTCAGGAGAGCTCTCATTAGACGGGAGGATAAAATCTATAAAAGGTGCGCTCTCAATGGCTATAAGGGCAAGAGAAAGTAATCTCAGAGGATTAATCTTGCCTAAAGAAAATGCTAAAGAGGCTGCAGTTGTAAAAGGCATTAATGTGTATGGGTTTGAAAGCCTTCCTGAGCTGATAGAATTTTTCAGAGGCACAAACAGCATGCAGTCCACAGTAATAGATATAGATTTTGCCATGAAAGAAAACTCCGCATATCAGGATGACTTCTCCGATGTTAAAGGACAGGAACACGTAAAGCGCGCCATTGAAGTGGCAGCGGCAGGCGGACATAATGTCCTGATGATAGGGCCTCCTGGCTCGGGGAAGACAATGCTCGCCAAAAGAATCCCCACAATACTTTCTGACATGACATTTGAAGAGGCACTGCAGACAACGAGGATTCACAGCGTAATGGGCTTTTTAAAATCCAACCAGTCACTGCTTGCCACAAGGCCTTTCCGCTCCCCGCATCACACGCTCTCGGATGTTGCAATGGTCGGAGGCGGACAGATCCCAAGGCCCGGGGAGGTAAGTCTCGCACACAATGGGGTCTTATTTCTTGATGAGCTTCCTGAATTTAAAAGAAACGTCCTTGAGGTGCTGAGGCAGCCCATAGAAGATGCGTGGGTAACGATTTCAAGGGCAGCAAGTTCAATCACCTATCCTGCATCAATAATGCTTGTATGCGCTATGAATCCCTGCCCCTGCGGATACATCGGAGATACAAGACATCAATGCACATGCACGCCGTCGCAGGTACACCGCTACAGGCACCGTGTATCAGGACCTTTGATTGACCGTATAGATATTCATGTGGAAGTCCCGGCAGTGCCTTATAAAGAGCTTTCAAAGGACTTATGCGGCGAGCCTTCAGAAACCATTCGCAAAAGGGTTCAGGATGCAAAGGGGATTCAGGTTGAGAGATTCAAAAAAGACAATATTTATTCAAATGCAAAGATGCGTTCAAAACATATCAAAAAATACTGCACACTTAAGCCCGACGCCCAGGTCATCCTTGAGACAGCAATGCATAAACTTGGCCTATCTGCAAGGGCATATACAAGGATACTAAAGGTCTCCCGCACAATTGCAGATTTGGCAGAATCAGAGCAGATTAATGCTGAACATATTTCAGAGGCTATTCAATACAGAACTCTGGATAGAGGGATGTTTTAAACGCTTAGGCAAGAAGAATTGGAAACGTGACAGGAGGGTTATTCCTGCTGCAGAGTGTCACCATGCCGCTGCTTTTACCTCCAAAAATAAAAATCCCCCCTGCAGAAGCAAGGGGGCTTTTGCCAGTCAATTACAGCTTTGTTACATTGGTTGCCTTGGGGCCTTGTGGGGCTAACTTTAAACTCAAAATAATTGTTCCGAAAATGTCGGGCAGGGCACTAAACGCTAATCTCGGGTCGCTACTTCTGTTCCTTCAAATACTGAAAGACCTGCACCCTCCGGTTGAATGTATCAGCAACATATATCCTATCCTGCTTATCTATATACATCCCTGTTGGCAGATAGAATTCGCCTGGCTTCGTCCCTGGATTTCCCACCCACAAAAGGAGGGTTCCGCCCTCATCAAATATCTGAAAGTTAGCAAAGGCAGTATCAATCACATATATATGTCCTTCTGAATCAACCCCTATACCATAGGGTCTTGTGAAAGTACCTGAAACATCCCCGAGCTTGCCAAACTTTTTAAGAAACCTTCCATCCTGATCAAACATCTGAACCCTGAAATTAAGTGTATCGGCAATAAAAAGCCTACCTTCCCTGTCAAGTGCTAAATAACTGGGAAAATTAAATTCCCCGTCCCCATCACCCCTTTTCCCGATGGTAAAAAGAGCTTTACCGTCCTTGTCAAAAACCCTTATAAGATGGTTCTGGGTATCTGTTACATAGAGTTTGTCCCTGTCTTCATCAAAGACTATCCCTGATGGGTTCTGAAATTCTTTAGTTGCACCTATGCTCATTACTAAATCCCCTGTATTTTTATCAAGACCAAATACCTTATCAATCCTTGAGTCTGCAACAAAGATAATCCCCCTTTTGTTATCAACAGCAAGCCCAACAGGTCCTGCGAGCATTCCCTCACCAATGAATCTTAATGTATTCTTCTCTATATCAAAAACAACTATAATACTATTCTCTGCATCAGCGACATATATATTTCCTGCGGAGTCAGCTACAACAGCAGCTGGCCTCTTCATGGACTCCGCTATGTCTTCCCCTAAAAAAAAGGTGAGTAATGGATTTGGAGCTTTGAAATCGTATCGGCTTGACCACTGGGTAATCCATTTAATCCTCGGCTTCTCAGGTGGAGATGGCCAGATATATTCTCCGGTGGGTTTTGTATATGTAGGAGCACAACCAGCAATAATCAGCAGCAAGCAGCACGTTAAAATAGCGTGTAGCATGTAGCGTGTAGCGTGTAGCGTATAGCGTAGATGGAGTAGTTTTATTAAATGTAAAAATTTTTTCATTTGAAAATATTCATTAGTATATAAAAACTGGATAAACTTCTCATCAAGATTTTTAAAAATTAAGGACCTACAGGTTGCAGATACTCTATCTTTGCTTTCTCCCTCATGGTCTTAAGCCATTCCTCTATTCTTTCCTTCTTTTTCTTTTCCTCTAATTCATTCTTTATTCTATCCCTAACTTCATCAAAAGAAAGCTGTCGTTCCGGTTTCCTGTCTTCTATTTTAATTATATAAAAACCCTGTTCTGTCTCCAGAGGACCCATTATTTCTCCAGTCTTCATGCCAAAGGCAAGCGCCTCTATTTCTGGTACCATCCTTCCCCTGTGAATATATCCAAAATCTCCCCCTTTAACCTTATACGGGTCATCGGAGTATTCATAAGCTAAGGTTGCAAAATCTTCACCTTTTTTAATTCTTTCCAACAGCCCCTCCGCCATTACCTTTGCCTCTTCCTTATTCCTTGTTTTCTTGACCTCTGTTCCCTGTCCCTCTTTTTCAAACTCCCCCTTGCCATCATTTAATCCCCCTACATCCCCCTTTGACAAAGGGGGGATGGGGGGATTTTTCTCAAACCTGACCATTATGTGCCGTAGTTTAACTTGCTCTAATTCCTTATATTTTTGAGTATTATTTTCATAATGTGCCTTTATCTCCTCATCTGATACCACTATCTTATCTTCCACCTCCCTCTTAAAGAGTTTCTCTATTATAATGTCCTTTTCTATCTCAGCCTCTAAATCTTTTATTGTAAGTTTACTATGTTGGAGGGCATCTTTAAATTTCTTATTAGAAGGGAATCTTTTTTTAATATCATTAATCCTATTCTTTACTTCTTTTTTTTCCGCCTTTATCCCCTGTGCCGTTGACTCTCTCAGGAGAGACATTCCTGTGGAATAAGGTTCGGGGAATAATCCTGTCTATCTCCTCCTCAACATCAGTTAGTGTTATAGGAGTGCCGTTTACTTTGACGAGAACGACGGGAGAGTCATCAGCGAGGGCAACTCCTGGCAATGATATTATAAGAAAAAATAACCACAGAGGCACTGAGACACAGAGTTTATAAAACAATTTATTTAAAAAATTAAAAAACCTCCGTGTCTCTGTGTCTCTGTGGTTTATCATGCATTGTTCACTTTCTTCATACACTTCTCCTCAAAAGGATTTTCTGAGAAACCCCGCTTAATACTGATTGAACTCTGCACACAGAAGTCTGAGCAAAGACCGCATCCATTACAAAAGGAGGCATTAAAAAGCAATTGCCGGGGCGCATTTTCTCCATGCTCATCATCACTAACATGTGGCTCTTTTAATGCTCCTGTGGGACACATCCCTACGCAGGCAAAGCACATATCACAATTATCGTCAACAACAAGGTTGTAGTAATAGTTTTTAAGTATCTTATTTGATAGTCCCCCAACTGCGTCATTCCTGCGGAAGCAGGAATCCAGTTCCTCTTTCCTCTGGATTCCCACTTGCGTGGGAATGACATTTTCATTACCAGTTGTGCCTCTTTGAGACACAGATGTTTTATTATCCTTTGTATTGCTCTCTATCATTACAGAAAGTGCCTTATTCAGCACTCTCCTTTTAAATGGTAAAACCTTATCGCCATATGCTGACATCTGCTTCTGGTCTGCTGCGCTATCAAGGAAGTTTGCAGCCCCCTCCATCGCAAGCCCCTTCAATGTACCAAAAAAGCCTCTGCGGTCAAAAGGGACATCCTCATATCTAAGGGCAGATTTGTCTTCTACAAGCGTTATTTTATTTAGCGTGTAGCGTGTAGCGTGTAGCGTGTAGTCGCAGGCTTTAGCCTGCGTTGAAAATATCTTTGTCTCAACCAACTCCAATCTCTTTTTCAACACATCAACGATAAAACTATTTTTACAGGTTTTGCACCCTGTCAGGTTAAGTTGTAAAGGGGTATCAAGAAAAACCAGAAGGGCTATTAAGTGTTCTTCGGACAAATACCCCATACAAAAGGTATTTACATGTGCCTTTATATCCTCTCTTATATTACAGCCCATAACAGGCAAGGGAACTTTTCTTAACTTGGAGATTGCAGAATAAAAATTAAATGAATTAATCTCAAGTCCCCCGGAAGGACATTCTGCCACACATAACATGCACTCCGTGCAGGTCTCTTTATTAATATCTAATCCCTCCTCTATCCTGATGGCTCCTGCAGAACAGCAATCTATGCATTTACTGCACCTGTTTTTGTTAAATCGCATTCGTAAACACCGGGAGTCATAAATTCCGATGAGGTCTGTGTTAGCGGAAAGTTTGTCAATTAGCTTGGTTCGTAACATAGTCAATATAGCGTGTAGCGTGTAGCGTATAGCGTGTAGCGTGTAGCGTATAGCGTGTAGCGTTTATTTTCCTCATTTTTCCATTCCTTTTATCATTGCATTAAGGAGTTTTGAAACTTCTTCTTGCAATGAATATAATTTTTGAAATTCTAATGTCTCTAAATAGCCAATGTCATTTGATATTGATAACTGGGTTTCATACTCTGCACACGAACCAAATGCAATCTTCAAAAACTGAATATATTCTTTTCTGCCTCTCCTGTATCCTTCTGCTATATTAGATGGTATTGATACTGAACATCTACGTAACTGTGATGTAAGACCATATTTTTCCATCTCGGGAAATCCTTTTGTAGTTTTATAAGTTGATAATGCTAATTCATAAGCCTTTTGATAAACAACCAAGTCCTTATAAGTATTCGTTCTCATACACGCTACACGCTATACGCTGTCTTTCTTAGCCATTATGTATTCTATATCTGCATTAATAAATACCAATGTGCAATCAGCAAGATTTTTATAAAAGGGGTTCTGAGCACCATTTCTTAAATCCTTTGCAAACTTCGGCACCCATACACCGAGGTGTCTCCTTAAGAAATCCTCCTGCATATTGTGATACTTTAATGCCCCTTTCTCATCTGAATTCTGATATGCCTCAAGTTCTTTACTTATCAGGTAATACATAAATTCCAGTTCTACTGCAATATGGTCAGGCATGTCTTTTTGCTCGTCACGATCCATCTCAACCCCTGCCTGTCTGTAAAATTTTACTGCATCAATGGTCGTATCTCCCATTACCCTTCTCTCACCTTCAAGATAGACCGAGCCGTATGGAGGAGCGAGAAGCTGGAAAGGCCCTATAAAGAGCGCTGAATAATCAACAAGAATTTCAGTGTTTGTATATTTTGAAAGGGCATCATCCATATTTCTGGCAAAAGGGGCAGCGTCATTACACATAGGTTCTAAGGCAGTAAGAAGGTTTTTGACCAGTTTCTCTTCAATAAATTCCTTTCCAGGCTTACAATAACAGGCTGAAAGCAGTCTGTAGCAGTCTGCCCTGTGAGTCTCTTTCTGAATAAATTCATCTGTTAGCTGCATCTGTGCCTCCTCTTTGTATAATAATTAGCGTTTAGCGTATAACGCGTAGAAATAAGTTTTTCCATCCTTACACGCTACACCCTACACGCTAATGCTTTTTTAATAATAATACTTTTCCCTCTCAAACTGCAAACCTTCTTTCAATGTAGCCGCAACCTTTTCTGGGTCTTAGATGCCAGTACTTTTAAGCCTGTTACATCAAGACTATCCCCAAACTCCCTTGCTCCTGCAGGGCATGCGAGCACACAGTAGGGCTTCCTTTGGTCCACAGGTATAGTGGTATCACTGATCCTATGCTCACAGAGGTAGCACTTTTCCACAATACCCTTTTTTCTCAGGTCGTACTGCGTAACACCGCATACATCGGTATGTGTCCACTTATTCCTGTATGCAGGTGCAATATCTACCTGGTTTACCTGCGCCCTTACCTCAGCCTCTGAAGCTGTGCAGTCAGTAATAGCCTGACTATTGCTTGTGAGATACCCAAATGGCTGCATTACAGTTGGGATGTAGCTGATTACACTAAATTGTGCATTTACAGCTCCAACATCTGTTGTGCTATAAAGACACTGCCTCTGGCATGCACGGCAGCCAATGCACTTGCTATCATCGTGAAGGACGAACCCCCCATACTCGGGTTTAAGTTTATACATCGCCTTTCTTTTATTATCAACGCACTTATCATCAGGCACAGGGGTTACAGGACATGCGGCAACACATGCTGGTTCTTCACAGTGATTGCAATTCAAAGGCAGGGCTGTCCATTTTGTATTCGGGAAATATCCTGTTGTCTCAGTAATGAAATCCGCCCTGTTAAATGTCTGTCCACTCTGTCTTTTAGGTGTGTTGTTTCCTATTTTGCATGCCATAGCGCATGTACCGCAGCCAACACATTTTGATAAATCAATTATCATCTTATATTGTTGCATATATTATCTCTCCTTTCTTTTTTACACCCTGCGTCTCCAAAAGAGACGCAGGGTGTATTATCTTTATACTACTTTCTCTATCTTAACCTTTACACAACCATTTCTTGCAGTAGCACCGGTAATGCGCTCCCACTCTGCAGGGATTACCTCGTTGTTATTACCGCCGTTTGCTGCACTGCCAAAAGTCTTTGCAGCATACCTTCCATAAGCCCAGTGTCCCTGACCATAGGATTTTGCGACAGTGCCTGACCTCACACCTGCCCATACCTTTACCTTACAGGTTATACCGCCTGTGGAGTTAGAAGGAGAAGTAATCTTTACCGTGTCACCGTCTACAACCCCCAGTGTGACTGCGTCAATTGGGTTTATCTTCACAACATCGCTCCACTTCTCATCCCCTGCGTCACAGGACTTAAACTCATGGTACCACGGGCAGTTAGCTGACCTTCCCTCTCTGTTAAGCCTTGACTTGTAGTCAATGAGGGTGTATTTATATACAGTTGGAGCGCTGCCATCGTCAATATTCGGATCTTCCCAATGCGGCATGAAGGCGATGTCATTAGCTGCATCTGCATCAGTAGCAGTCATTCTCGCAGCCGTATCCTCATATTTACAAGCCGTGATGACTCCTTGAAGGGTTGTGCCATGATTTGTCGCGTGGGTTTGTAAATTGGTCCCGAAATTACCGGTCCGGGCATTAAAGTAGAACTTATAGGATGCGCTATTCCAGTCACTGCCACGGCCATCGGAATCAAAGTAGCTTGAAGGTATAACACCTTGACGTATACCGTACCCATAAGCCCCGCCTGTGGCTTCGTTGGTAGCATCATAATCGTTCGGGTCATCACTTATAAGCTTATTCCAGACTGCGTCAGAATTGTTAGTTCCCCATTTTTTCTGGACCTTCACATTGAAATCCCATGAATCAGTTGCTGCACCATAGGCGTCAACATACTCTTTCAGCTTGGTGAAATAATAGTTGGCGGGCCATCCGGCAACGACAGTTCCAACTCCGATATCTGCCATCTTATAAGCCAGATCCCATACAAATTCTGTCTCGCACCATTTTGTGTCCCAGAGCCTGTTAACCACGGGTTTCATCATGGAAACAACATTTGCAAAGTTTGCCCTTTGGCCTGCTGAGAAAAGGTAGTTCTCAAACATATGGTGGTCTGACGGCAGTACTATATCCGCATACATAGCCTGCTCAGAGGCATTGGTAACCATAGCAACCTGATATATATTATGCTTCAGGGCTTGATCCCACCTTGATACCCCTCCGCAACTGAATGGGAAATTGGTAAAGTGTGATAAAATGATTTTGCAGTTCTTTTCCGGATCAGGATTGTAAGGCATTCCATCCTTCAATGAATCACCAACACGGTTCGTAGGAGTAACATCTCCCAGAGTTGATTTCATACCCGGCATGTCAAGCGGAATTTCAGGCCCGGAGTTTACATACCTTGCATAATACCTCTTATAGTTGGCTATCTTTGCGCCCGGATAGTCTGATATAGCATCTTTATAGCCTGAAGCAGCAATTAAAGAGCCAAGTCCTGTAACATCTATTTTCTTCCTGACTACACCGCCTTTATGGTCAAAAGAGGCTGCCAGACCATTAAGGGCTGCTGCTGCCATTGCTCCATATAACCCGTTTGGCTGCATAGCAACACCAGGGCCGAGCCATGATATAGCCTTGCACTGGTCATTGCCTATGCGGTCAGACATCTGTGTTGTCGGATTACCACTTGCATCGTAGTTATACCCTATAAATTCACAGGCTACCTGTTTAATTGTAAGGGCTGATATTCCGGTAAGGGCTGATGCCCATGTAGGTGTCTTTGGCGTGGTGACATCATTCAACTCTAACTCCCACCATCTGTCAAGACCCAGCCTTTGGTGTGGAACAGTTGGAAGTGCAATAGGTCCACTCGTCCCCGCATATCCCAAAGTTGAATTTTTGATTATCCAGTATGCGATAGCAAGGGCTAACGCGCCATCTGTGCCTGGCTTAACAGGGAGCCATCTATGCGCCTTAGCAGCCGACGGAGATAGCCTCGGGTCAACAACAACGGTCTTCATACCGTTTTTCATCCTGTCACCTAATTTTCTTATAGCATTTGGGACCATTCTGTTTGATGATGTAGGGTCAACACCCCAGAGTACCAGATATTTACAATCGGTCAAATCATAGTCCATATAATCTGCGTAGCCAGTGGTACGTTGCCATGCTCCCTTCTCAGCCTCTGCGCAGATTGAACTATGAGATACCTTATTGGGTGACCCATAGATTGTAGGGACAGCCTCATATAGAGTAGCGCCTGAAACATCATTAACCGCTGAATATCTGCCGCGTAATACAAGTGACTTATGAGCCTGAGATGGCATTATTTTGTATACTGATGTGCCGTCAGGGATTGTATCCCATGCAGGCGATACAGTATATGTATCAGCAGTGTTAGTGGTAATCATCCTTATCTGTCCCGAGCCTGTTCCGCTTTCTATCTCAATCAGATAGCCTTTGTACTTGTCAACGACTAAAACTTCACTTGTGTCTGTAAGAGTGGTGGACGTACCTGATATTACACCGCTTCCTGTAGGTCCTTCATGCCTTACATCATCAGTATCAGGCGTATACCTTATTTCAATCATCTTAGTTGCAATTTCAGTCACTGCATCATCCCATGATATTGGTATAAACTGAGCGCCTGGTCCTCTTGTTGAGCCAATCCTCTTTAGAGGCATTTTTACCCTATCAGCATCATACATCTCCTGAATACCCATTCTGCCTCTCGGACAGACATAGCCATCGTGTGTTTTTGCCTTTTGGTTTCCTCTGATATCCACTACCCTCGAAACTCCTGTATCAGTCTGCACCTTTGCTTCCACTGCGCACCATGTCGTGCAGCCCAAACATCCAGTTGGTCTCCACGCAGCAGTAGATTCCTCTGCATAAGCCTTGGAGGGCTTGAGGGTGTTCAGCACGGTACCACTGAGTGCTCCTGCTACTCCAATGGCAACTGAGCCTTTTAAGAAATCTCTACGAGTTACTTTTATCATATTTTATCCCTCCTTAATTTTATCTATTGACATGACAATCTATGCACATTCCAGAGCTTGTATTGTCACCTCTGAGAAAGTATACCGTTCCTACGGACACACCATTTTGCATCGACTTCCCAACATAATCAACGGTATCATGGACCGAATGGCATGTAGCACATTCAAACTGGTTATAGTTTGTGCCGCCATCCTTGCTATAAAGCGGATAGGTTCCTCTTGCTCCCGTGATAGCCTTTTTATTCCCAGCAGTGCCATAAGCCTCAGGCTGCCTGAATCCGTTATTCTCATCATCTACGGATGGGTTATAAGTAAAGCCCACAGGATGGTCATTCTGCATCACGCTACTGAGGTTTGAGTATACGCTTCGGAGAAGCGCGCTATCAAAATTGTACTGGGTATTTGCAGTTGACTGTGATCCGGGATAGTTAACAAGGGTGCTTGCTACTCCATTATGACATACCATACAATTGAAAGTTGCATAATTGGAAGACCCTATGGTGTCACCAGTACGCATATCAAAGGTTGGACTGGCATACACCGTATAGGTCGTAGGCTGGGCTGTGCCTGTCCTGTTCCATAAAGGATATTGCCCTCCTGATGCGTGTGGTGTGTGGCACATTGCACATCTTTCAATCTCCGCTCCTGCTCCCAAATTACGCATTACAGCCACATCATGGGGAGTGCCTTCAATAATAGCCCATACAACTGTAGCAATACCCATTGCTAATAACAGTGTAACTATACTTAATAGTTTCTTCATATTCTATACCTCCTTCTTTTCATCTCTTAGACCTCCTCTTTTAATATAAGACAGTGCTAAATTTGTCCTCACACTCTTCACTCACCACCCCCTTCACGAATTAAGCCTGTTTAATTCTTCCTCTTTGTCATTGCGAGCCACCGAAGGTGGCGTGGCAATCTCTCTTTCTGGGAATTGCTTCGTCGTCCCGATATTTCAGGACTCTCGCAATGACAATGTAAAAAACCATCACCCCATATCAAACAGACTCATTTCTTTTTTAAAATTTTAGGTTTAGACAGTTAGAAACCTAACTGTTTTAAGTTAAGCAAAACGTATGCCACTAATTATGGTTAAAGAAAGCCTTTGAAAAACTGAAAAAAATTGAACACGAATTATAAGTCTCCCTGCCAGACAGTGAAATCACCGTGTCAATTTGGTGATTTCACCAATATTCCAAGATAGCGTGTAGGGTTAGCGTGCAAGCTAAATAAGACAGCGTGTAGCGTGCAGCGTATAGCACGTAGCGTGTAGCGTATAAGGATGAAAACAAATACACATAAAGATCTGCTTCTAAAATGTTATTCCCGTGAAAACGGGAATCCAGTTCCTTTGATTTACTGGATTCCTGCTGGAGTTTACCCCCATGCTTTCTTGCGAAAGCAAGAATGGGGGCAGGAATGACAAAAACATTTAGATAAAAGGAATGGAAAAATGAGGAAGATATACGCCACACGCTGCACGCTATACGCTATATTACTTATTTTCTGCACGCTATACGCTGCACGCTACACGCTTAATAATGCATATGCTGGGGTAGAAAACACAAAGCATAATCTTTCTACCTCAGGTCCTGGACCTATAAAGGCAGCCATAGAAGAACAGATATGCATCTTCTGCCATACCCCTCATAGCTCTATCAGCTTCCCCCTGTGGAATCATACACTCTCAAGGGCATCGTACATACTTCCATCAAGGGCAAAAGAGCAATGGGCTACCATGCTGTCAATACCACAGAATCCCCCTGATGGTGATTCAAGGCTCTGCCTTAGTTGCCACGATGGAACGGTAGCAGTAGGCTCTATTGTTAATCTTGGGGGGGCTGCAACAACTGTCAGTATGCAGGATTTGGGTACAGGGTATCTCACCCCTGAGGGAATGATGTCAGAAAGGGCAGGCGGTTATATCGGAACAGATTTAAGCGGGCATCATCCTGTTTCCATTGAGGTTACTGATATGCTTATAAATGATAAGAATACTCAGTGTAATAATAACGACGTTTCTTTCAGGGTATGCTATCCTCAACCTCCTGTTATATTAAGACCTACGGACAACAGGTATAGCGCAGGGCATTCTACCGGTGTTGGGGTCCAGTGTTCCTCATGTCATGATTCTCATGATAACATATATGGTAAATTTTTAAGGTTGCCCTATGGAGGCACTCCATGGGGAATAGATACTACACCTCTTTGCATAAAATGCCATTTATTGTGCGATTCAGGATGCCCGTGAATCAGCGTGCAGCGGATAGCGTGTAGCGTATTTATTGTAGCCGCAGGCTTTAGCCTGCGTTTAGCGTGAGGTATTCAGGTTGTAGGATGAAGACAAATAAAAAGCAAAAATTAAAGATAAAAAATCAAAATGGCAGATTAAAAATCAAAAATATGTTCCCAATCATAATTCTAATTGGCTGTTTTTTACTCATAATTCTTGAGCCTTTGCTCCCTACACGCTATACGCTAAACGCTAATCTTTACGCCTTCAATGAGACCCATCTTGACAATTTTAAATTGTCAGAGGGCTGTAGTGCCTGTCACAAAAGTCATGGCGCAAGGGCAACTGTAATGCTTGAAAGACCGAAAGATGAATTATGTTTTAAATGCCACGGAACCATTAAAAGAGGTATAAAGGGAGAGGCAATGACCGATATATACAGCGTTATCATTAAGAGGTCTAATCATCCCATTTTACAAACAACCCGGTATCATGTCGCTGGGGAGGTTCTTCCCGAGAGGTCACCGTCAACCCAAAGGCATGTATCCTGTTATGACTGCCACAATTCCCATTTATCAAAAAAAGATAAACCATTTAATGGAGTGAGAGGATATTCAGGAAGGGGGATGAAGATAAAACGTGCAGAAAATGAATTTGAGGTGTGTTATAAGTGCCATTCGGACAGCTCCAATCTTCCCCCAAATACAAGTAATATAGCCCGTAAATTTGACCCTGGCAATCCCTCTTTTCATCCCATTGAAACTGCAGGAAGAAACACTACAGTACCAAGCCTTGAACAAATGCTCTCTACCCTTAGCATAATGACCTGTTCCGACTGTCATGGAAATGATGACAAGGGCGGTCCGAAAGGACCCCACGGGTCTAATTATGAGTTTATGTTAAAAGAGAATTATGCCATGGACTCAGGTCCTGAAAGTCCTTACGCCTATGAACTTTGCTATGGATGTCACAGAAGGAGCAGTATACTTGATGACGAAAGCTTTAAATCCCATAAAGCGCATGTGCTCTACAACAAAGAATCGTGTTATGCCTGTCATAACGCTCATGGAAGCAGTGGCTATGAGAATCTCATAAATTTTGATACGAGGCTTGTAACTGCAAATTCCACAGGACAGCTTAACTATATGCGGCTTACATTAGGAAAACCCAGGTGCTTTTTAAGCTGTCATGTGGATGGCGTAACATATGAACATAAAATGACAGGCTTTAACTATTGTGTAAATTCCAATTGCCCACCGGGATGGTAGGAAAAGGCAGCGTGTAGTGTCTTTCCTTGTCATTCCTGTGTAACAAAAAAAACAATTGCAAAATTATTTTAAAAAGTGCACATTATTACGTAGAGTAAAAACAGTAACCCTTAAAAAGGAGGAGCCAGTATGCCAGCGAAGAAGGCAGCAAAGAAGCCTGTGAAGAAAAAAGTTGCAGCAAAAAAAGCAGTTAAGAAAAAAAGGACGCCGAATGCCGCGTTCATGAAGCCCATGAAAATCAGCGAGGCATTGTCAACCGTTGTAGGAAGCAAGCCTATCCCGAGAACGGAGGTCACGAAGAAACTCTGGGTGTATATCAAAAAGAACAAACTCCAGGACAGCGTCAACAAGAGAATGATTAACGCAGACGCAAATCTTAAGGCTGTGTTCGGTGGGAAGGGAAAAGTTTCGATGTTTGAAATGACCAAACTGGTCAGTAAGCATCTAAGCTAAGCAGAAGAATTTTTAAAGCGGTTTAAAAAGGGCAGACACTTCATTTACTCAGGTGTCTGCCCTTTGTTGTCTTGCCGATGCCTTCTTTCCGCCGGGCATGGATTCGCAATAATTGCCTATTTACTATTACAGTTGGATATTTTCAGCTACAATTTTGGCTTGCAGTTTTTATTAAAATCTGGCTGGCAGAGATAAAGCTGAGGTACAAATCAAGACGTTAAACAATAGCTACTTCTAAAGGGATAGACTGGATGTTATCGGGTTTTTCTTTTTTAAGATAATTTATCTTCTCAAAGCCGATTATCTCACCGTTTTCATCTTTTTTAATAATAACACCATTGCCTACTTCTTCATTGATACAGGGACGGGGTTTTTCAAA